>JBDLUB010000084.1:0-5529 GCA_039805525.1 Pseudomonadota bacterium
AAAGCGGTTGTCCGCTGCTTGAGTAACCCAAGGGTGGACTTAAGATCAGCCACCCGAGTTTCAGGGCCCGTTACTTCTGCCAAGGCTAAACGCGTCTCCGCCAGCTTCGATAATGCACTCAGTGTCGGAGAATGCTGCATCACATCAACCAACATGGCTTCGGCCGCCTTCGCACCCCGAATTTGCATCATATGCTTATGTATGATGTCTAAGAGCTCCCCAATGGCTTGGGTTTTGAGGAGAGCGAGTAATTGATCCAAACCAAGGTCGACTTGATTGACAGCATGATGTGCAGCCATCCACCGATCAGCTACTAAATGCATATAAGCGGGATTCTCTTTCGCCACAATTGCCCAGACATCGATCGCCTGTTGGTTGCGGATAGGGCGTGATGGATGGCCTCATCTGCTTCGGGAAAATCAGCACGTCGTAGCGCCTCTTGTGCAATCTCGCAATAAAACTGCGCAATCTCCAATTGATGGCTTTTATTTTGCAAGCCCTGAAGTTCATTAGCAGCAATAATGGCCTTTTTCCAGTCCTTCTCAATTTGATACATCTCGAGAAGACTTTCTTTAGCGGGTATGGCATATTTGCCAGCACCGACCTGATTGAGAGACGCTTCAGCACGATCCAATAGACCGGCACGCAAAAAATCACGGCCCAGCTCATATGCAGCATGATCTCGATCGCGCGGTTTTAAATCTTCACGATTAGCCAGATGTTGATGAACGCGAATCGCTCGCTCGGTCTCACCACGACGGCGAAATAAATTACCCAGTGAAAAATGCAGATCGACTGTTTCTGGGTCCAATTGAGCAACCTTGACCAAGGTTTCTATCGCCTGATCGGGCTGCTCATTGAGCAACAGGTTTAAGCCTTTAAAGGTCGAGCGTTGCTGTTTTAGTCGTTCACGCTCATCTTGGCGCGCCTCTAAGCGCAAATCCCAGCGAGAAGCTAGCCAACCCAAACCGAAGAATATGGGGATTAGAAGTAACCAACCGGTTTCAATTTGAATCATTTCAGTGGCGAATGAATAGACGTACTATTTTTAGATCTCTGGGAGATCTACCACCACAGGACTAGGCACCCGAACTACCTGAGTCAAGAATAATTTTTTGATCGAGTGGCTTGTAATCAACACGCTCACGAAGTTCTTTGCCTGGCTTGAAATGCGGAACGCGCTTTTCTGGAATGAGGACCTTCTCACCCGATTTGGGATTGCGTCCAGTACGAGCGGGTCGATGATGCAAAACAAAGCTTCCTACACCGCGCAACTCAATACGCTTGCCTTCGGCTAAGGCTTGGGTCATGGTGTCTAGCAAGGTTTTTACTGCTAGCTCAACATCCCTAGGTAGGAGTTGCGGAAACTGCTCCGCAAGGCTCTCAACCAGCTCAGAACGGGTTATCGCTTGGTGCTCTTGATCTGACATAGTCTAATTAGCCCGCCACCCAAAGGGTGGCGGAATCACCTTAGCTTTGATTATCCATTTTCGCCTTCAACAGGGCGCCAAGATTGGTTGTGCCAGAGCCAGCATCACCCTGTAACTTATTCATGGCATCTTGTTGATCAGCGCTATCTTTTGCCTTGATCGATAAATTAATCGAACGTGATTTACGATCAATATTAATGATCATTGCAGTGACAGAATCGCCCTCTTTAAGCGCATTGCGTGCATCTTCAACGCGATCGGTTGAGATCTCTGAGGCGCGCAAATAACCCTCCACCTCATCAGCGAGGGCGATTACAGCTCCTTTTGCATCAACACTCTTGACGGTACCGGTAACCATACTGCCTTTGTCGCTGGTCGACGTAAAGTTGTTAAAGGGATCACCTGACATTTGTTTGATGCCAAGGGAGATACGCTCCTTCTCAACATCAATTGCCAAAACAACGGCTTCTAATTCATCACCTTTCTTAAAGGCCTTAACAGCCTCTTCGCCAGGCTCATTCCATGATAGGTCAGACAGATGAACCAAGCCATCAATTCCGCCAGGCAGGCCAATAAAGACGCCAAAGTCTGTAATGGACTTAATTGCCCCTTTGATCTTGTCACCCTTTTGATGGCTGCGTGAGAACTCTTCCCATGGGTTTGCTTTGCATTGCTTAATACCTAAGCTGATACGACGCTTATCTTCATCAATGTCCAAGACCATCACTTCTACTTCGGTTCCCAAGGCAACTGCTTTACTTGGAGCCACATTCTTATTGGTCCAATCCATTTCAGATACGTGAACCAAGCCTTCAATGCCGCTCTCGATTTCAACGAACGCACCGTAATCGGTCAGATTGGTGACCTTGCCAAAGAGACGTGTATTGGGCGGGTAACGACGAGCAATACCAACCCAAGGATCATCGCCCAACTGTTTAATACCTAACGAAACACGATTCTTCTCTTGGTCAAACTTCAGAATCTTCGCAGTTACCTCTTGACCAACAGTCAACATCTCGCTGGGGTGACGCACACGACGCCAAGCCAAGTCAGTAATGTGGAGAAGGCCATCAATACCGCCAAGATCAACGAATGCACCGTAATCGGTAATGTTCTTAATAGTGCCCTGAACAACGCTACCCTCTTGGAGGTTAGACATCATCTTCGCACGCTCTTCACCTTGGCTAGCTTCAACCACAGCACGACGTGAAAGAACCACGTTATTGCGCTTACGATCTAGCTTAATGACCTTAAATTCCATGGTCTTGCCTTCGTAAGGGCTGGTATCTTTAATTGGACGAGTATCAACCAGTGATCCAGGCAAGAAGGCACGGATACCATTAACCATAACGGTCAATCCACCCTTCACCTTACCGGTTACTGTGCCAGTAACGATCTCAGCTCCTTCAAGAGCTTTCTCGAGATTCATCCAAGACGCGAGACGTTTTGCTTTATCGCGGGACAAAATCGTATCGCCATAGCCATTTTCTAGGGCGTCAATTGCGACAGATACGAAATCACCAGGGTTGACTTCGAGCTCGCCCTGGTCATTTTGGAATTCTTCAACGGGTATAAATGCTTCGGACTTAAGACCGGCATTCACAACTACGAAATTATGATCAATACGAACGACTTCGGCCGAAATAACTTGGCCGGTTTTCATATTAGAACGGGTTAGGGATTCTTCAAATAGTGCTGCAAAAGATTCAGACATGAGGTTCACTTTGTGCCGCCAATTACTGACGGGTTGGGTTAATAAAACTCAAGCTAGCGGTTTGTTTACCGTGGGTGCTAACTTAAGCGCCAAACTTCAACTTCTACTTCTATCTTCCATTTACATCTTGGTACCAAGACAGTACCTGCTCAACTGCTTGATCGATCGATAAGTTCGAGGTATCGAGCAAATGCGCCCCTTCAACTTGTTTTAGAGGAGCAGTTGCTCGTTGAATGTCTCGAGCGTCTCGTTCCTGTAAATCTTGCAAAAGGACATCCATTCTAGCAGAAATTCCCTTAGCGATCAATTGCTTATATCGACGCTCCGCCCGAGCCTCCACACTGGCCGTCAAAAACACCTTCAAAACAGCGTCTGTAAAGATCCGGCTAGCCATATCCCGACCATCGGCCACTAAGCCTGGGGTCCTCCGAAACCCTCTTTGGCGGGCCAAAAGGGCATCCCTCACCTCTGGATAAACTGCAATTTGGGATGCCAAAACCCCAATGGACTCGTCTCGAATGGCCTCTGTGACATCCTCACCACCCAAGAAAATGAGTCCATTTTTAAACTCAATCTGTATGGCGAGGGCAAGCTCACCCAAGGCGCGGCAATCGGAAGGTGGGACGCCCTTTTGCTGGCTAGCAAGCGCTACTAGACGATATAGAGCGCCACTGTCCAAATAATGGAATCCAAGACGGTTCGCAACTTGCATTGCAACCGTACCTTTGCCTGAGGCAGTGGGTCCATCAATTGCGATGACTGGGGGAAGGCTCAACCCAAATACTCCTTCATAGGAAATTAATACGTGATTCGTGCCAACTCTGAAAAGTAATGTGGAAAGGTTTTAGCAACGCACAGAGGATCGTTAATTAAGATTGGCTTTGGACCGAATGCTGCCAGAGAGAAGCACATTGCCATCCGATGATCATCATAGGTATTGATTCCCTGTGGTGGCGTCTGCCATTGCTCATCACTTAATGGATGAACCTCAATGAAATCTTCACCCTCATGAACCACTGCCCCCAATTTACGCAGCTCGGTCGCCATGGCTGCAATTCGGTCCGTTTCTTTCACCCGCCAGCTGGCGATCTTCTCTAAGCGGGTTTTTCCTTGTGCAAATAATGCCATTACGGCCAAGGTCATCGCTGCGTCTGGGATTGTGGTGCAGTCAATCGTAATACCTCGCAATCTTCCATCGGCATGAATAACGCCGCTGGTCTCAAGAAAATCATCGCCGCGCAGCACTCTTGCTCCCATTTGTTCGATGGCATCTGCGAAAGCAACATCTCCCTGAATGCTATTTTTACCAACCCCAAGAACGCGCACTGGACCTCGACCAAGCACGCCGGCTGCCAAAAAATAGGATGCGGAGGATGCGTCACCCTCGACCCAGAGTGTTTGGGGGCTTTTGTACACAGCTCCGGCTTGAGTAGGCGCAATCACAAACTGATGGGGCGTTGGATTATTTACCTCGACCCCAAACCGGGCCATCAATTGAATTGTGATGTTGATGTATGGTCTAGAAATTAACTCACCAATCACTTCGATCTGGATTGGTTTGCGGGCTACCAGAGGTAGTGCCATCAATAAAGCCGTCAGAAATTGGCTAGAGACATCACCCCTAACCCGAATTACGGGAGGTAAGGCAAGCTTACTGGCATGGATTTGAATAGGCGGATAACCGACCGCTTGCTCATAATCAATCTGCGCGCCAATTTGCGAGAGTCCGTCAACTAAATCACCAATCGGGCGCTCGTGCATCCGCGGCACTCCAGAGAGTCGATACTCGCCCTCTTGCATGACTAATGCTGCAGTGAGCGGCCGAATGGCAGTTCCGGCATTTCCCATGAATAAGTCAGCGTGCTTGACTGGGAAAACGCCAGCACAACCTATCACCTCACAATCATGACCATGATCCTCAGCCTTTACGCCCAATTGACGCAAGGCATTGCGCATCACCTGGGTATCATCGGCATCAAGCAATTGTTTAAGCATGGTCGTACCACTTGCTAATGCAGCAAGCAGCAATGCGCGATTCGAAATACTTTTTGATCCAGGCAGGGTCATCTGACCCCTGGCGCCTTGGAAAGGTCCAATCTGTAATGCTTCGCTCGCCATTACGACTCTTCCCACCGCTTACGAGCTTCACTAGCTTTCAGAAAAACTCTCTCAAGCGCTTGCGAATCCTCATTAGCAATCAGGTCACGAAGAGCATTTGCAATCACGAGATACTGATCTAGCTCTTTCAAACTCGCCGATTTATTGGCAAGGCAAATATCACGCCACATCTCAGGGCTCGAAGCGGCAATCCGAGTGAAATCCCGAAATCCAGCTCCGGCGTGGCCAAGCTTTTGCTCAGCATCTTCGGAGTTCAGCACACTCGTC
>JBDLUB010000085.1:0-5538 GCA_039805525.1 Pseudomonadota bacterium
GATGACCGCCGGCAGCGGCCTGATCCACCACATCACCAGCAACACTGGCCCCCTCCATGGAGAGGTCGTCACTAAAAATTACACCACCAAACTTTAGCTTTTTACGCAAGATGGTTTGCAACCAAATGCTAGAAAAGCCTGCCGGTAATGCATCAACCTTGGGATAAATGACATGAGCAGGCATCAATGAGGCAAGACTGATATCAAGCCACTCGTAAGGCTTCATATCATCACTCTCAATTGATTTTAGTGAGCGTTCGTCTTGGGGAATAGCAATATGAGAGTCTGCCTCAGCCCATCCATGTCCCGGGAAGTGCTTACCGCAATTAGCCATATCACCTAAGCGGAGTCCCTCATTCAAGCTTTTTGCTAGAACATACACAATTTCTGGATTGCGATGAAATGAGCGATCGCCAATCACACCACTGCGGGCATAATCCAAATCCAAAACGGGCGTGAAACTAAAGTCAACTCCACACGCTCTTAGCTCGGTTGCAAGTACGTAGCCGCATGCGGTTGCTGCCTTCATCGCGGAAATTGCAGAGCTTGCCCCAACTCCATTGCGCATCCATAGATCACCCAGGCGGCGCATAGCAGGAAGATGCGTAAACCCATCCGTTTTACAACGTTGCACTCGACCTCCCTCATGATCAATGCATATCAGAATGTCAGAGCGGACTTGCTTGATTGATTTAGTGAGTGCAGTTAATTGTTTACGAGATTGGAAGTTCCGCCCAAATAAAATTACGCCTCCCGTCAAGGGATTTTTTATGCGTCGGATATCGTGTTGGTTTAAGGTAATCCCCTCAATATCCAAAATAATGGGGCCTGGGTTATAAGTCGATTTTTTTTGGGTTGCCACGGTCTCATCCAAGATAGTTTTGTGGATCAAAGGTGGTGACAATAGGGGCGCCATAACTCACAACCACAAACGCCATCACCATTTCTTGCTCGTCAGTCACTGTCACATGCGCATGCCATTGTTTATCTTCCATAAACTGCAACAGAGCCCCTGAATATTTTGTATAAGGCTTACCACTGGGCTCATTGAGTGTTTGCAAAGATCGCCAACTCATTGGCATGTGCATACCCAAGCCAATCGCTTTTGAAAATGCCTCCTTAGCTGCAAAACGGGTGGCTAAGTAGGCCATGCCCCGCTTGTGATTACGACTAAGTCGCTGTTGAAACACCTGATACTCCTCATCCCCCAAAACCCGTTTGGCTAAGCGTCCTTGGGTACGCTCATAGGCAGCCTGTAAGCGACCCATTTGCAGGAGATCGGTACCAATACCAACAATCATTGCGAACGCGCCTCATTCATAAGTCTGCGCATATCCCGAATCGCATTGGGTAGACCCTTAAAAATAGCCTCCGCAATGATCGCGTGCCCAATGTTCAGTTCACTGATTTCAGGGATTTTGGCGATGGGCTGAACATTTTGCTCATTTAAACCGTGCCCGGCATTGACTCGAAAACCTAAATTCTTTGCATAGCGCGCAGCCTCTGTAATTCGCTGCAGCTCGAATGATTGATGCTCTATTTGAGCATCTGCATAGGCTCCAGTATGTAACTCAATTACGCATGCCCCAAGCTCCTTAGCGACGTCAATCTGGCGATGGTCTGGATCAATAAAGAGTGAGACCCGAATACCAGCGGCCTGCAGTTGTTTGGTAGCAGAATGCACTTGATCCCGATGAGTGATCACATCGAGTCCGCCTTCGGTAGTAATTTCGGTCCGCTTCTCGGGTACCAAGCACACATCCTGCGGTTTAACCTGAAGGGCAATATTCAGCATCTCCGGGGTAATTGCACATTCCAAGTTCATGCGGGTACGAATCAAGGGTCGAAGCGCAAATAAATCGGCATCTTTGATATGACGTCGATCCTCACGTAAATGCAAGGTGATCAAATCAGCGCCTGCCTCTTCGGCAATTTTTGCTGCCGTGATTGGATCGGGATAAGGCGTCCCCCGCGCATTACGCAGGGTTGCAACGTGATCGATATTAATACCAAGCTCAAGTGGGGCCATACCTAATATTAAAGCCATAGTCCCGCTTAGATCTTTTTTAGATCAATCAAGATTTGACGGGTGGTCAAGGTTTGATCTTGTAAGTGAATGCCCAAGAGGAAACGCATTAATTGTTTGCTCTGGCTAAGGGTCTCTGATCCCGAAAAGTCACCCTGCGCCATCGCCCGTAATACCGACCCCTCAAGTACGGGCCAATGACTGGGGTCATCGGGTTGCCATGGTCGAATCCCCTTCTCGGGCTGATAGACATATCGTTCGCCATCGACTGGTTGCGAGCGGGTCTCCACACAATGATCAAGAGCTGCAGCATATCCAGTCTCTCGCAAAAGAGCCAGCTCAAATGGTCTTAAGGTTTGCTCGATCGATGTTCCGGAGGACTCGATTTGGGAGAGCGCATAAACTGTATCGGCGTAATGATCATAGAGCGACTCGTAGGCATCTTCTCTAGCCAAAAACTTCACCAGCAGCTCATTAAGATAGAAACCGCACAAAAGTGCATCTCCAACCAGAGCTGGAGAACCTCCGACCCATTCTGATTTAGTGAGAGTTCTCAGTTCAGATTTACCGCTCCACGAGATGAGCAGTGGCTGAAAGCGCTGCAGAACTGGTCGTAAGCTCGAATGAGGGCGCTTCGCACCTTTAGCGATTAATGCCAGTCGTCCATGCGAACGGGTAAACACATCCAGAATTAAGCTTGTTTCTTTATAAGGGATACTGTGTAATACAAATCCCGGCTCATCCAGAACACGAGTTCCCGCCATTTATTCCAAACCTTGAGCACGTAGTTCAGCAAGGTCATCTGCCCATCCTCGTTTGACCTTAACCCAGGTTTCTAAGAAAACTTTGCTATCAAACAATGCTTCCATATCTAAGCGGGCTTCGGTCGAGATCTTCTTTAGCCGCTCACCTTTCTGGCCTATGATCATTGCCTTATGGCTGTCACGATCCACCAGAATGGTTGCAGCAATACGTCGCATTTTGCCATCCAGCTTGAATTGATCAATCACCACAGAACTAGAGTACGGCAACTCATCACCGGTATAACGAAACACCTTCTCGCGCAAGATCTCGGCGGCCATAAAACGTTCACTTCGATCCGTCAGCGTGTCTGGCTCGTATCGTGCCTCACCCTCCGGCAAATACTCTGCAATCACATCCAATAAGCGTTCAATATCATCCTTGTTCTTACCACTCATTGGAATCACTTCAGCAAAGGTTTGTTCAGGACTTGCAATTGTTTCTGCTTCGCAACCCTTGGTCTGCTCGGCAATTGCTCCCCATGGCTGTGCCATTTTTTTCATGAACTCAAAAAGTTCCAGATCGCGAGCGTCAGAATTATCAAATCGCGAAGCAAATAAATCCAGCTTATTTGCAACTAATAGTACCGGTTTGTCATTTGGTAATAATCGCAAAACTTTGACATCATCGGCGCCCCAGTAACCTGCCTCTACAATGAAACAAATGACATCAACATCATGCAAGGTACTAGTCACCGTTCGATTGAGGGTCTGATTAAGGGTATTCATGACGCGCGTCTGAAAACCCGGGGTGTCAATAAAGATAAACTGCGCTTGCTCACGCGTTTGCACCCCCGCAATTCGGTAGCGGGTCGTTTGCGCTTTGCGCGATGTGATACTAATTTTTTGACCTACGAGTGCATTTAATAGAGTGGATTTACCCATATTGGGTCTACCCACTAATGCGATCGTGCCGCACCTAAACACATCAATCCTTTAACTTAAGAGGTAACTGCCCTTTTGCTGAATCAGCTTTGGCGGCTTTCTTTTTTGCAGCACGGGTCTTCTTGGGCTTACGCGACTCCTGTGGCAAAGCTTTTTGTACAGCAACCAGAGCAATTTTTGCAGCACCCTGTTCTGCAGCGCGCCGCGATGCCCCTTCCCCTTTTACGCTCACTTTAAGATTTGGAACAATGCATTCGACTTCAAACTGCTGATTGTGAGCGGCGCCAGTCGTGGCCACCACATTATATGTGGGTAGAGGCAACTGAAAGCCCTGTAAATACTCTTGCAACAAGGTTTTATCGTCCTTACCTAAGGTTTTCGGATCTACGTTTTGCAAGATGGTGGAGTACAGTTTACGCAGACTTGCCTTTGCTGCCTCGAATCCTCCATCAATAAAAATTGCTCCCGCAATTGCTTCGAGTGTATCGGCTAGGATAGAAGGTCTACGAAATCCACCGCTTTTTAACTCCCCTTCACCAAGCTTGAGATAGTCCGATAGCATCAAAGCTTGAGCAATTTCATACAGTGCCTGTTGCTTTACCAAGTTTGCTCGCACTCGTGATAGGTCGCCCTCATCAAGATCCGCATAACGCTCATACAAAATCTCGGCAACCACACAGTTCAATACAGAGTCTCCCAGAAACTCGAGGCGCTCGTTATTCTTTTTACTATGGCTGCGATGGGTTAAGGCCTGATTTAATAATTCAGGCTTTTTAAATTGATAGGCCAAGCGATCCTGCAGTAGGCCAAGATCGAGTGTTGCCCGGGCGTTCATTACTGAAAGCTTCCAATCCGGCCTAGTGAGCCCATGTTCAGCCAAATGAAGAAGGCACGACCAACTAAGTTTTGATCGGGCACGAATCCCCAGAACCGCGAATCCAAACTATTATCGCGGTTATCGCCCATCACAAAATAATGACCTGCTGGCACCTTACAGCGCAGTGAAGTTCCTTGGTATTGGCAGTTCTCCGATCCAGGGAAGTTATCGCCTTGATAGATCGTGCTGCGATCGGGATCATTCAAAATCTCATGGACATTACCCCCAAGATCAGCTGGAAAGCTCTCTTGATAGAGCTTGGCATACCGCATGCTTTCAGGATCAAGGTAAGGGGCTCCACCTGTATATTGAAGTGGCTTGCCGTTAATAGTGACTTTTTTATCCTCATAGAGGATGTCATCGCCCGGAATCGCAATCACGCGTTTGATGTAATCAACCGACTGATCTTTGGGATAACGAAAGACAACCACATCCCCCCGTTTTGGGGTGCCAATCTCAATAATTTTCTGATTGATTACTGGCAACCGAATGCCGTAGGTATATTTATTGACAACAATGAAATCTCCAATCTGCAGGGTTGGAATCATCGATCCGGATGGAATCTTAAATGGCTCAATCAAAAATGAGCGCAGTATGAATACCGCCAAAATAACCGGGAAGAAACTTGCCGAATACTCCAACCAAAGTGGCATCCGCTCAATTCCGGCAGCTTTGCGTTGTGGGGCAAAGTAGAGTTTATCGGCAACCCATGCGATTGAATAAGATAAGAGCAAAGTTCATTTTTCTTCCACCTGAAGGATGGCCAAAAATGCTTCTTGCGGAATTTCAACATTACCTACTTGTTTCATGCGCTTCTTGCCCTCTTTTTGCTTCTCTAGTAATTTGCGCTTGCGGGTAATGTCACCACCATAGCACTTCGCCAATACATTCTTACGTAAAGCCTTGACGTTTTCTCTGGCAATAATATTGCTACCAATTGCCGCTTGAAT
>JBDLUB010000086.1:0-5262 GCA_039805525.1 Pseudomonadota bacterium
GATAACAAGTGGAGCGTAGCCGTGAAAGAAGTGAAAGTAACCCTCGGTGGTTGTGGCGGCTAATCATTAAACCGAATAGTCAATTATCTATTTAACGAATTAGAGAGGAAGCAAAATGTCAGATCCGATGCGCGTAAGAGCAACCGAGAGTGGCGGTGTGGTGGATGTCAAAATCCTAATGAAACATGACATGGAAACTGGTCAGCGCAAAGACGCGTCCGGCAAGGCGATTCCAGCCTGGTTTATCAGCACTGTGACTGCAAAAGCCAACGGTAAAGATGTGTTTAAGGGCGAGTTTGGTCCAGCCGTGTCGAAAGACCCATTCTTAAACTTCAAGTACAAAGGTGCCAAAGGCGACAAAGTAACCGTTAGCTGGGTTGATAACAAAGGTGGCAAGCGGACCGATGAGGCAACCGTTTCGTAACTCGTAGTTTGTACTTCACTGATTAAAAACAATAAGAGGGATATCATGAGACAACACTGGACTCGCGGGGCACTTATTGTGTCATCGCTGTTTGTTCTGCAAGCATGTACTACGCCTGAGCCGCCAAAGAAAGCGGCAACACCCGCACCTGCTCCACAGGCAGCCGCTTCTGCCGCTCCAGCGGGTGCGCCAACGGCTGAGATTGAGAAGTACCGTGCAATGATTGCTGATGGTAATCCCTCCGATTTGTATGAAATGGCTGGCGAGGAACTATGGAAAAAAGCCATGGGCCCCAAGAATGCCACTCTTGAAAAGTGTGATCTTGGATTAGGGCCTGGTGTTGTGAAGGGGGTCTATGCCGTATTGCCAAAGTACTTCAAAGACACTAATAAAGTTCAAGACCTCGAGTCGCGCATTGTGACTTGCATGGAGCGCCTGCAAGGTTTTGATGCAAAAGAAATCATTACTGGTAGCTTTGGAAAAGGTAAGCGCAAAGACGTAGAGGCAATTGTGGCTTATGTGGTTGCCAACTCCAAGGGTTCAACCATTAATGTCTCGATGAAGCATCCTAAAGAGAAAGAAATGTACGAGCTTGGTAAGAAGTCATTTTTCTATCAGGCCGGTACAATGGATTTCTCATGCGCTTCTTGCCATGCCGATGCGGGCAAGCGGATTCGTTTACAAGATTTACCTGATTTAACCCAACAAAAGGGCGCTGCGCTTGGTTGGGGCGCATGGCCTGCATATCGCGTATCTAGCGGTACCTTCTGGACCATGCAGTACCGTTTGAACGATTGTTATCGTCAGCAACGTTTCCCAGAGCCGATCTATATATCCGATGACACGATTGCGGTCTCGATGTATATGGCAGTAACGGCAAATGGCGGCAAGATGGCTGCCCCTGGTTTGAAACGCTAATCGCTGGAGAACAACATGAATAATAAATACCTAATTACAGCCGCAACATTATTAGCATTGCCTATGGGCTCAGCGATGGCTGATGCGAAGTTTGACAAGATGATGAAGGATAGTTTTCAAACGAATGGTATTGCATCGATTGATCGTCTGAAGCAAGATGCTGCACAAAAGTATTGCTCAAATCCTGCAGTATTGGCAGGCAAGGGCAATCCCAAGCAGGCTGAGTCGATTCAAAAGGCCAATATGGCAAGCATCAAGCAACCTGCTGATGGGAAATACATTGGCGATTGGAAGGCGGGAGAGCGCATTGCCCAGAGTGGACGTGGTGCAACCTGGAGTGATAAGGCTGATACAGTGAATGGTGGCGGCTGCTATAACTGCCATCAAATTAATAAAGCAGAACTCTCCTATGGAAATATTGGCCCAAGCCTTTGGAACTACGGCAAGTTACGTGGTTACAGCAAAGAAGTGGTGACCTACACCTGGAATCGGATTTATAACTCGAAGGCTTATAACGTGTGCAGTAATATGCCGCGCTTTGGTCACTTCAATTTGTTGACCGAGAAGCAAATGCAAGACGTGATGGCTCTGTTATTGGACCCGAATTCTCCTGTTAATCAGTAAACCAATTTCAAAGGAGTTTTATGTCTTTTAGTAGACGGGAGTTTCTGCAAGCCCTTGCAGTGGCATCGGCTGGCGGAATGAGCTTGCAGTCCAGTTTTTCTCATGCTCAAAGTGCTGCACAAAAGTTTTATGACCTGCCAAAGTTTGGTAATGTGCATTTCTTGCATTTCACGGATTGCCATGCTCAATTGCTCCCAATCTACTTTCGGGAGCCCAATGTCAATTTAGGCATTGGTGCACAAGAGGGCAAGCCACCCCATTTGGTGGGTGAGTATCTATTGAAGTTCTATGGAGTGAAGCCTGGCACACGTGATGCCCATGCCTTTACCTATTTGGACTTTGCTTCTGCAGCGAAGACCTATGGCAAGGTGGGCGGTTTTGCTCACTTGGCAACCTTGGTTAAACAAATTAAAGCAAGCCGTCCGGGCGCATTATTACTTGATGGTGGCGACACCTGGCAGGGCTCAGGAACAGCACTATGGACCAATGGTCAGGATATGGTTGACGCATGTCTGGCGATGGGTGTGGATGTGATGACCCCCCATTGGGAAATGACCTTGGGTGAGAAACGCGTCATGGAGATTGTGGAGAAGGATTTCCGAGGTAAGGTCTCGTTTGTCGCTCAAAATATTAAGACTGCTGACTTTGGTGATGCCGTCTTTGCGCCGTATGCCATGAAGACCATGAATGGTGTTCAGGTTGCCGTAGTTGGCCAAGCATTCCCATACACACCGATTGCGAACCCCCGTTATTTCACACCCAACTGGACCTTTGGTATTCAAGAAGAGAATATGCAAAAGGTGGTGGATGAAGCGCGTGCGAAGGGTGCAAAAGTCGTTGTGGTGCTCTCACACAATGGTATGGATGTGGATTTAAAGATGGCTTCCCGAGTACGGGGCATTGATGCCATCATGGGTGGCCATACACACGATGGCGTACCAGCCCCCGTCAAAGTCAAAAATCCTGGTGGCGTCACCTTAGTTACCAATGCTGGATCGAACGGTAAGTTCTTGGGCGTTTTGGATTTTGATGTGAAAGGTGGCAAAGTAAGCGACTTCCGCTACAAACTCCTGCCTGTGTTTTCCAACTTATTACCCGCAGACGCTGGGATGAGTGCTCTCATCAAGAAAATTCGGGCACCATATGAATCAAAACTCGCTGAGAAATTAGCAGTGACCGATGGTCTCTTGTATCGCCGCGGTAACTTCAATGGTAGTTTTGATCAAGTGATCTTAGATGGTCTCTTAAAGCAAAAGAATGCAGAGATTTCATTCTCACCCGGCTTTCGTTGGGGCACCTCTTTGCTGCCAGGTGAGTCGATCACGATGGAGCATTTACTCGACCAAACCGCGATTACGTATCCCTACACTACGGTGACTAATATGAGCGGTGAGATGATCAAAACAGTATTGGAAGACGTCGCTGACAATTTATTCAACCCTGATCCTTACTACCAACAGGGTGGCGATATGGTTCGGGTCGGTGGCTTGCAATACACCATTGATCCAGCGGGCGGTGCTGGCAAACGTATTTCTGAGATGCGTCTGAATGGCAATCTGATTGAAGCAGGCAAGACCTACAAGGTTGCCGGCTGGGCACCAGTTTCAGAAGAGGCAAAGAATGCCGGCGGCGAAGCCATTTGGGATCTGATGGCGCGGCATTTGCGGGAAGTCAAAACCATTAAGGCGGTCAAGCTCAATGAGCCTGTCATTAAAGGTGTTAAAGGTAACCCCGGGATGGCCCCTATTTAGCCGTTCCTTTTTAAGAGGAGAGTGGTATGAAAGCATTCATTCGCGCAGTATTGATGGGCTTTCTAGCCATCGCTTTAACAATTGGCTCCAATCTAGCAAAAGCCGAATCAACCCGAGTGGTTTATCACATCGATGACGCGGCTACCCAGGGCCTAAAAGGCCTGCGCAATATACGCAATCACCTCGATGTCTCACCGCAGACCAAAATTATTGTGGTGACCCATGCCAACGGAGTCGATATTCTGATGGAGGGTGGTAAAGATAAAAGTGGGACTGAGTATGCGCCATTGGTTGCCGCTTTAAAGTCGCGCGGCGTACGCTTTGAGGTCTGCGAGATCACCTTACGCAACCGTAACCTTAAGCGCGACCAATTTATCTTAGATGCTGAGTTCACTCCTTCTGGGGTGGTTCGGATTGCTGACCTGCAATTTAAGGACAAATACGCCTATATACGGCCATAATTGCTTACAGCTTTATAACTTTTGCTTATATTAGTATTACCGAATCATCTTGTTTTTGGCCTCTAAAACGATGATTTTGCTGTAGTTTTTTTAACCAGTCCGATAGAATCACAAGCTCTGAGACTAATATATTTTGTGACTATGAAGACTTTATCGACCTTTGCGATTCTGATCGGTGTTTTAGGTGGATTGGCCACGCAGCCTGCCCTCGCCGCACCTAATCTCGCCAATGGCAAGAAGATTGAAGATACCAAGTGCTACCAATGCCACGCTGAGAAGTCTGGCTTGGGTGATGGTACTTTGATTTACACCCGCAAAGACCGTCGGGTGAAGGGCTTAGATCGTTTGAAGGTGATGGTCGCACGTTGCAATACCGAATTGCGCCTTGATCTATTCCCAGAGGATGAAGCCGATGTAGTGGCTTACCTCAACCAGCAATACTACAAATTTAAACCTTAGGAATCGTCATGACTGATTTATCACCAGAGCAGATTCGCTCTCTGGGTAGTCAGGCTTTGCTGATTACCTTTGCCATCACCGCCGTATTGGGCGCCATCATGCAGCGCACGAACTTTTGCACACTGGGTGCCGTATCGGATGGCCTCCTGATGGAGGATTGGTCACGTATGCGCCAATGGTGCTTAGCCATTGGCATCGCAATTCTGGGGGTTGCTACGATGTCCCATCTTGGATGGATTGATGTCACCAAATCTCTGTATACCGGTAACCGCGTGCTCTATTTGTCCGCTCTAGTCGGGAGTGTTCTATTTGGGATCGGGATGGTTCTGGCATCGGGATGCGGTAGCAAAACCCTGGTTCGAATCGGCAGCGGTAATCTGAAATCCATCGTGGTGTTTATTGTGTTGGGACTCGTTGCCTATATGACCATGCGTGGATTTTTGGGTGTTTTACGAACCAATTCGATTGACCAGGTGGCATTGAATCTCCAAACCTCACAAGATTTGCCAAGCGTTCTCTCGGCGACTGTTGGTATCGGTAAAGAGCAATTGCGTTGGATTTTATCTTTTGTCATTGGTGGCGCCTTTATTGCCTACGCACTTTTAAAGAAATCGTTTTGGAGTGT
>JBDLUB010000087.1:0-5240 GCA_039805525.1 Pseudomonadota bacterium
GGAGCTCTCAGCCGCAGCCTCGAGCATTTTCTCGCGCCACTCTTCAGCGGTTTCTTTTAGTTCGGCAGGAATATCACCATACGAGAACTTGGTTCCTTGGGATGCATCATCCCAAATGATGGCTTTCATCTTGATCAAGTCAATCACGCCCTGGAAATTTTCCTCAGCACCAATTGGAACCTGAATCGGAATCGGATTTGCCTTCAGGCGCGATCTCATTTGATCATAGACCTTGAAGAAATTTGCACCCGTGCGATCCATTTTGTTCACAAAGGCCAAACGTGGTACTTTGTATTTATTCGCTTGGCGCCAAACTGTTTCAGACTGTGGCTGAACTCCGCCCACAGCACAGTAAACCATGCAAGCACCATCCAACACGCGCATTGAGCGCTCTACTTCAATCGTGAAGTCAACGTGTCCTGGCGTATCAATGATGTTGATGCGATGCTCTGGATAATTGCCAGCCATGCCCTTCCAAAAGGCAGTGGTAGCAGCTGAGGTGATGGTGATTCCACGCTCTTGCTCTTGCTCCATCCAGTCCATCGTGGCAGCGCCATCATGAACTTCGCCGATTTTGTGATTTACACCGGTATAAAACAACACGCGTTCTGTCGTGGTTGTTTTGCCAGCATCAATATGTGCAGAGATACCAATATTTCGATAGCGCTCAATGGGGGTTTTACGTGCCACTTTTTCCTCTTTCGGTTAGAGCGTTAGAAACGGAAATGCGAGAAGGCTTTGTTGGCTTCAGCCATACGATGAACCTCTTCACGCTTCTTCATTGCGCCGCCACGACCTTCAGCAGCTTCTAATAATTCGTTTGCCAAACGCTGTGCCATGGATTTCTCACCACGTTTCTTGGCAGCCTCTCTAAGCCAACGCATTGCCAAGGCAGACCGGCGCGATGGACGAACTTCAACAGGCACTTGATAGTTAGCGCCGCCAACCCGGCGACTTTTCACCTCAACCATGGGTTTTACATTTCCCATTGCAGTCGAGAAAATCTCGAGAGGTTCTTTATTGGCTTTTTTCTCAATGTGTTCAAAGGCACCATAGACGATGCGCTCTGCAACGGACTTTTTGCCGTCAAGCATCAAGACGTTCATGAACTTAGCAACTTCCACATTCCCAAATTTTGGGTCAGGAAGAATTTCCCGTTTCGGGACTTCGCGACGACGCGGCATAACAACTCCTATCTATTCAGTTAGGGAACATTCCCTTAGTTACCTAACAACTTTGCAAACAAAGCGAAGTAACCACTTACTTGCCAAAATGGCCTTTACTACAAAACTACTACCTCAAATTACGCTTTCTTAGCGCGCTTTGCACCATACTTGGAACGCGCTTGCTTACGATCTTTAACGCCCTGTAAGTCAAGAGATCCGCGAACAATGTGATAACGCACACCAGGTAAATCCTTCACGCGACCGCCACGAATTAAAACAACAGAGTGCTCCTGGAGGTTATGACCTTCACCGCCGATATATGAGATAACCTCAAAACCGTTGGTTAAGCGCACCTTTGCCACTTTACGCAATGCCGAATTTGGCTTTTTTGGCGTCGTTGTGTATACACGGGTGCAAACACCGCGGCGCTGGGGGCTATTCTGCAACGCTGGGCTTTTGCTCTTGATTACTAGTCGTGAGCGCGGCTTTCGCAGCAGCTGATTAATTGTTGGCATAAATTTATACTCGCTTATTACTTTTATCTTTAAAATCAATGACTTATGAAATTAGATAACCATTTTCTCAAGTAATTGATTTTCTTATAAATCAGTAGAACTCAGCATTCTAGCTTGACCAGCCCTTCCCGTCAACTTCCAGGGTAAAGACTGGTCAACGTGCTGAATACAACCCTTAACTTTGCTCAGCCTCACCTTCAGGCGTTGCTGCAGCCTCAACTTGCTCCGCTACAGCGCCAGCCTCCAAAGCCAAAGCCTCCTCGGCAGCAATCATCTGGGCACGATCGCGCTCAAATTGCTCACGTACTTTTCTGGCACGACGATAGGCCAAGCCAGTTCCGGCAGGAATCAAACGCCCAATAATGACGTTTTCCTTGAGGCCCCTTAAGGTATCAACTTTGCCCATAATGGCTGCTTCAGTTAATACACGAGTGGTCTCTTGGAAGGATGCCGCCGAAATAAAGCTGTCAGTTGACAAGGATGCCTTGGTAATTCCGAGCAGAATGTTTTCGAACTGAGCAGGTTGTTTGCCCTCTGCAATCACACGATCATTCTCGTCATAAAGCTTGGAACGCTCTACTTGCTCACCAGTAATGAAGTTAGTATCCCCAGGATTGGTGATCTGTACACGACGCAACATTTGACGCACGATTACTTCAATGTGCTTATCGTTAATCTTTACACCCTGAAGTCGATAAACGTCTTGCACCTCATCAACGATGTAGATTGCTAGTTCTTCAATTCCCTTGAGATGCAAAATATCGTGTGGATCTGCTGGTCCCTCCACAATCATTTCGCCCTTGTTCACGACTTGGCCGTCATGAACCAAAACCTGCTTCTCTTTTGGAATAAGGAACTCGCTGCTTTCACCATCCATATCAGTAATCACTAAGCGCTGCTTACCTTTGGTTTCCTTACCGAACGAAACTGTTCCGGTCACCTTGGCCAAAATTGCAGCATCTTTGGGTGAACGCGCCTCGAAAAGCTCAGCAACACGTGGCAAGCCGCCAGTAATATCACGTGTCTTTTGTGACTCAATTGGAATACGCGCCAATACCTCACCAACCTCGATCTTCTGACCATCTTTCACGGTGATCAATGCGCCGACTTGAAGGCCGATGGTTACGGGATGATCAGTACCAGCAATCTTGGTCTGATTTCCCTGCTCATCGAGCAACTGGATTACAGGACGCAAACCTTTGCTAGCTGCTGAACGCCGCTTACCATCGATCACCACCAAGGTTGATAAGCCGGTGACTTCATCAACTTGCTTGGCAACGGTGACGCCCTCTTCAACATTCTCAAAGCGTGCAATACCTGCGTACTCAGAAATAATTGGGCGAGTTAATGGGTCCCAGGTTGCAATGCTGGTACCAGCTTTTAGGCTTGCGCCCTCCTTCACCAGCAAAGTTGCTCCATACGGAATCTTGTGACGCTCGCGTTCGCGACCGTTGTCATCTAAGACCAAAGCCTCACCTGAACGAGAAATCACGACTTGCTCGCCCTTGGCATTAGTTACAAATCGCATGGTGGAAGAGAACTTCAATGAACCGTTCGACTTCACCTCCACATTGCTGGCAACCAAAGCACGTGATGCAGCTCCACCAATATGGAAAGTACGCATCGTTAACTGGGTGCCAGGCTCCCCAATCGACTGAGCCGCAATTACACCAACTGCTTCACCCACATTAACGAGGCCGCCGCGACCTAGATCACGTCCATAGCACTTCGCACATAATCCATAGCGAGTCTCACAAGTAAGAACAGTTCGTACCTTAACCTCATCAATACCTAAGTCAACGATTTGATCGACATGATCTTCTTCGAGCAAGGTATCGTGGGGAACAATGACCTCTTGAGTATCTGGATGCAAGATATCGCCAATGCATACGCGGCCTAAAATGCGATCGCGCAGGGCTTCAATAATTTCACCACCCTCCACTAAAGCACGCATCGTTACACCATTACTTGCGCCACAATCCTCTTCAACCACAACCAGATCTTGCGTCACATCGCACAAACGACGTGTCAGATATCCTGAGTTTGCAGTTTTCAAGGCCGTATCCGCAAGACCTTTACGAGCGCCGTGAGTGGAAATGAAGTACTGCAATACATTTAAACCTTCACGGAAGTTGGCCGTAATCGGTGTTTCGATAATTGAGCCATCGGGCTTTGCCATCAATCCACGCATACCAGCAAGCTGACGAATCTGTGCTGCTGAACCACGCGCTCCAGAATCGGCCATCATGTAAATAGAATTGAAGGACTCCTGGCGTACCGACTTGCCGTTGCGATCGGTTACATCAACATGCGATAACTCGTCCATCATCGCCTTGCCAACCTGATCACCAGCGGCACCCCAAATATCAACCACGTTGTTATAACGTTCTTGATTGGTTACCAAGCCTGACATAAATTGCTTGTCATACTCTTTCACTTTGCCGGCAGCTTCGTTAATGATTCCGTCTTTCGAGCTTGGAATCAGCATATCGTCGATCGCAATCGAAATACCTGCTTTGGTTGCTAAACGGAAACCTGCCTGCAACAAACGATCGGCAAAAATAACGGTTTCACGCAAGCCGCACTTACGGAAGGAGGTATTAATAAGTCGTGAGATTTCTTTTTTCTTCAGCGGCTTGTTAATTTCCGCAAATGCCATACCTTTTGGCAAGATCTCGGACAAAATTGCCCGGCCTACCGAGGTATGTTGAACCGAGGTCTTGGCAACAAAGCGCTCATCGCCCTCGGCATTTTTGTTCACTACTTCATACTCAGTGACGCGTACAGCAATCCGCGATGCGAGCTCAACAGTTCCAGCCTCATACGCCCGAATTACTTCGGGGATGTTGGCGAAAACCATACCTTCACCCTTACCATTAATTTTGTCGCGGGTTGCATAGTACAAACCTAGCACCACGTCTTGAGACGGAACAATGGATGGCTCGCCGTTAGCGGGGAACAATACGTTGTTCGATGCCAACATCAAAGTGCGGGCTTCCATTTGCGCCTCAAGTGAGAGCGGGACGTGAACTGCCATTTGGTCGCCGTCAAAGTCAGCATTGAACGCAGCGCAAACCAAGGGGTGCAACTGAATCGCTTTACCCTCAATTAACATTGGCTCAAATGCCTGAATACCAAGACGATGCAAGGTCGGTGCACGATTTAACAGAATCGGATGTTCACGAATGACCTCTTCCAAAATATCCCAAACGATTGGGGTTTGGCTTTCGACCTCTTTCTTGGCAGCCTTGATGGTAGTTGCAATACCGAGTGTCTCAAGCTTATTAAAAATGAATGGCTTGAATAACTCCAATGCCATCAATTTTGGCAAACCGCACTGATGCAATTTCAGTGTTGGACCAACTACGATCACCGAACGACCCGAGTAGTCAACACGCTTGCCTAATAAGTTTTGACGGAAACGACCGCTCTTACCTTTAATCATCTCGGCAAGGGACTTCAACGGACGCTTATTCGCACCCGTCATTGCTTTACCGCGACGACCGTTATCCAATAAGGAGTCAACCGCTTCTTGCAGCATGCGTTTTTCGTTACGAAC
>JBDLUB010000088.1:0-5197 GCA_039805525.1 Pseudomonadota bacterium
TTTTTTCTTGGCACTGAAGAGTCGTAAATCTTTTTGTGCGGCTACCTCTTCTTGGCAGGTGGTAAATCAGTACATGATCCATGGTGTGCTTCTGCCGCCAATCCCACGGACTCACCTAGGGTTGGATGCGGATGGATGGTCTTGCCAATATCAACCGAATCGGCCCCCATCTCAATCGCTAAGCACACCTCACCAATGAGGTCGCCCGCATTGGTTCCCACAATGCCTCCACCAATAATTCGGTGGGTGTTGGCATCAAAGAGCAATTTAGTAAAGCCTTCGTCACGACCGTTTGCAATCGCTCGTCCACTGGCGGCCCATGGGAATAAACCTTTCTCATAGGCAATCCCTTGTGCTTTACATTGCTCTTCGGTAAGACCGGCCCAGGCAACCTCGGGATCGGTATAGGCTACCGATGGAATTTGCTTAGCATCAAAGTAGGATTTCTGACCAGCCGCTGCTTCGGCTGCTACATGGCCTTCATGAACGGCCTTGTGCGCTAACATGGGTTGTCCAACGATATCGCCAATCGCAAAGATATTGGCTACATTGGTTCGCATTTGTGCATCCACGGGAATAAATCCGCGCTCATCAACCTGCACACCAGCAGCGCCTGCATCAATCTTCTTACCATTGGGGGTACGCCCTACTGCTACCAATACGAGGTCGTAACGTTGTGGGCTGCCTGGCGACTTCTCACCCTCAAAATAAACTTCGATGCCATCGGGCTTGGCTTCTGCACGAACTGCACGCGTTTTGAGCATGATGTGATCGAAGCGATGCGCATTCATCTTTTCCCAAACGCGCTCGAGATCACGATCAGCCCCAGCCATCAAACCATCCATCATCTCCACAATATCGATGCGTGAGCCCAGTGCGCTATAGACGGTAGCCATCTCCAAACCAATGATGCCACCACCAATCACCAACATGCGCTTCGGAATACTCTTCAATAGCAATGCGCCCGTGCTATCGACCACGCGGGGGTCCTTGGGCATAAATGGCAAAGCAATGGGTTGACTACCAGCGGCAATAATGGCTTTCTGAAAACGGATCACTTCTTTTTGACCCGATAGATCTTGTCCGCTACCTGTGCATAGATCAACTTCAACATGATGAGCATCCAGAAAACGTCCCAGACCTCTGACGACATTGACCTTGCGCATCTTGGCCATACCCGCTAGGCCACCAGTTAATTTAGCAATCACACCCTCTTTGTGTTGGCGCAATTGATCAAGATTAATTTTGGGGGGAGCAAATTCAATGCCATGCTTAGCCATGTGCTTCACCTCATCCATCACCGCTGCGGTATGCAAGAGTGCTTTGGATGGAATGCAACCCACATTCAGACAAACGCCGCCAAGGGTTGGATAACGCTCGACCAAAATCACATTGGCACCCAGGTCTGCACTCCGAAATGCCGCGCTATAGCCACCAGGGCCAGCACCTAACACAAGCACCTCGCATTCATGCTGCACTTTCCCCTGATATGTACCGGCGGGAACCGGAATGGCTGCAGGTGGTGCTGGCGCTGTGGGCGATTTTGTCGTTGCGGGACTAGCAGTTGCTGCAGGAGTGGAGGTAGACGATGAAGCTGCACCCGATACTTCAAGCTGCCCAATCACCGAACCTTTGCTCACCTTATCGCCCACTTTCACCGCAAGGCTCGTGACGATACCTGCCTGATCCGCGGGAACCTCCATGGTGGCCTTATCGGATTCCAGAACAATCAGAGGCTGCTCTTTCTCAATGGCATCACCGACTTTCACTAAAACTTCAATGACTGGCACATCGGAGTAATCGCCAATATCAGGAACTACGATCGCATGTTGACTCATCATGCTCTCCTACAAAACAGCGCGACGGAAGTCGGCGAGTAACTGCGAAATATAAACATTAAAGCGAGTGGCTAATGCACCATCAATCACTCGATGATCGGCTGTGAGTGACAAGGGACAGATTAATCGAGGCACAAACGTCTTGCCATCCCAAACCGGTTTCATGGCAGCTTTACTGACGCCCAAAATCGCTACCTCAGGAGCATTAATGATGGGCGCAAAGTATGTGCCACCAATACCCCCCAAGGATGAAATCGTGAAACTGGCTCCTTGCATTTGCTCAGGCTTTAATTTGCCTTCACGCGCAAGCGCTGCCAGTTCTGCAGTTTCTCTAGCGATCTCGAAGATGCCTTTTTGGTCAGCATTACGAATCACTGGCACAACAAGACCATTAGGCGTATCTGCTGCGAAGGCAATATGGAAATACTTTTTGAGCACGAGATCATCGCCGTCAAGTGAAGCATTGAACTCGGGATACTTCTTCAATGCGGCTACCGAAGCCTTAATCAAGAATGCGAGCATCGTAATTTTGCTACCCTGCTTCTCATTCTCTTTATTGGTCTGAACTCTAAATGCTTCAAGGTCGGTAATATCGGCATCCTCATGATAAGTAACCGCCGGAATCATGACCCAGTTACGTGCCAAATTAGCGGCAGAGAGTTTCTTGATTCGGGAGAGCGGTTGACGCTCGGTCTCACCAAATTTACTGAAGTCAACCTTAGGCCATGGCAAGAGATTGAGGCCTCCTAAACTACCGCCTGTGCTTTGACTTGCTGGCGCACTCGCACCAGTCATTACAGATTTAACGAAGGCCTGCACATCTTCTTGCGAAATACGCCCTTTGGGGCCTGTGCCTTTGACCTGCGCAATCGTCACGCCCAACTCACGGGCAAACTTACGAACCGATGGGCTGGCATGGCTTGCGCCATCAATTGAGCTTACTGGCTCAGCTCGCACTGGAGTTGCAGCAGGTATCGCTGCTGGTGGGGGTGTTGGTGTGGACACCACTGGTGCCGGGGCAACCGGTGCAACTTGCGCTGCTGGAGCTGCAGGGGCAGCGGGCGCAGACGCACTCGCATCACTCGCTTCCAATAAGAGAACGACGCCGCCTTCCGAGATGTTATCTCCCACTTTGACCTTTACCTCTTTCACCACTCCTGCGTGGGAGGATGGCACATCCATGGTGGCCTTGTCGGACTCGAGCGTGATGAGAGATTGCTCTTTCTCAACGCGATCACCTGGTTTGACATGCACCTCGATGACCGGCACATCCTGATAGTCCCCAATATCGGGGACCTTGATTTCAAGTAATTGACTCATGATGGCCTTACATCTTCATGGGGTTAGGTTTATTGGGATCAATTTGGTACTTGGTGATCGCTTGTGCAACCTTACTGCGATCAATCTTCCCATCATCAGCTAGGGCCTTCAGTGCAGCTACCGCAACCCAGCGACGATCCACCTCAAAGAAGTGACGCAGTTGCTCACGAGTATCCGAGCGACCAAAGCCATCGGTTCCTAACACCTCGTAACGACGACCTAGGTTCTGAATCGCTGGACGAATTTGCTCTGCAAACATGCGCATGTAGTCGGTGGCAGCAATGACTGGGCCCTGATGATCCTTCAGTAAGTGCTCGACATGCGATAACTTAGGTGTGGCAGTTGGGTTGAGTAAATTGCTGCGATTAGTTTCATTCCAATCCCGCCCAAGCTCGTTCATGCTGGGGCAGCCCCATAGATCCGAGGCAATTCCCCAATCCTGGTTTAAGAGTTCTGCAGCTGCAATCACCTCGCGGAAGATGGTGCCACTGCCGAGCAATTGAACACGTAGTGGATTTTTTGCATCACCCATCGGGTGCAACTTGTACATTCCTTTAATGATGTCTTGCTCAGCACCCTTAGGCATCGCTGGGTGAGCATAATTCTCATTCATTAAGGTGATGTAGTAATAAACATCCTCTTGTTCAGTGAGCATGCGACGCATGCCATCTTGAATCACAACCGCTAACTCAAATGCAAACGTTGGGTCATAGCTCACACAGTTTGGAACGGCTGCTGCCCAAATTTGACTATGACCATCCTCGTGTTGCAAGCCTTCACCGTTCAGAGTCGTGCGACCGGCAGTACCGCCAAGAAGGAAACCACGACTGCGCATATCTCCAGCAGCCCATGCTAAATCACCAATGCGTTGGAAGCCGAACATCGAATAGAAGATGTAGAACGGTAACATCGGCACGCCGTGGGTAGAATACGATGTCGCGGCCGCAATCCAATCGCACATGCCGCCAGCCTCGTTAATACCCTCTTGCAGAATTTGTCCAGCTTTATCTTCTTTGTAGAACATCAATTGATCGTGATCTTCTGGGGTGTAAAGCTGTCCGAGTTGGTTCCAGATGCCAAGTTGGCGGAACATACCTTCCATACCAAATGTGCGTGACTCGTCAGGCACGATCGGTACCACTCGGCGACCAATGGTCTTATCACGCACGACCGTGTTTAGCAGCCGTACAAAGGCCATCGTGGTTGAGATCTCTCGGCCTTCAGTGGTTGCTTCTAAGAGCGGAGCAAAGGCGTCGAGTGCTGGAACTGGTAGGCTCTCAGCTTTTGTACGGCGCTGTGGCAGATAACCACCTAGCTCCATGCGACGTGCGCGCATGTATTCCAGTTCAGGGCTGCCCTCAGGGAACTTCACAAAAGGCATATCCGCTAGTTGATCATCACTCACAGGGATCTCAAAGCGATCCCTAAAACGCACCACATCGTCATGGCTCATCTTTTTAGCTTGGTGAGCAATGTTCATGCCCTCACCCGAGCCACCCATGCCATAGCCTTTAATGGTTTTCGCCAGAATCACAGTCGGCTGACCCCGATGGTTCACTGCCGATTGAAATGCGGCATAGACTTTATGGGGATCATGGCCACCGCGATTCAGGTTCCAAATATCCTCATCACTCCAGTCAGCCACTAAGGCTTTTAGTTCTGGAGTATTGAATACCTTCTCACGTACATAAGCGCCATTTTTGGCTTTCATGGTCTGGTACTCGCCATCCACAATCTCACCCAAGCGCTGCATCAAGATGCCATTCTTATCGCGGGCAAAGAGTGCATCCCAATGACCGCCCCAGACCACTTTGATGACATTCCAACCAGCGCCGCGGAACTCGCTCTCAAGTTCCTGAATAATCTTGCCGTTACCACGAACCGGTCCATCTAAGCGCTGCAGGTTGCAGTTCACCACAAAAATGAGGTTGTCGAGTTTCTCGCGGCCCGCCATTCCGCTTGCACCAAGCGACTCCGGTTCATCGGTTTCACCATCGCCCAAGAAGGCCCACACTTTGCGACCTTCGGTCTTAGCAAAA
>JBDLUB010000089.1:0-5190 GCA_039805525.1 Pseudomonadota bacterium
ACAAAGCGTCGGTGAGCAGCAAGTAAGCGGATCAAATTTAATTGATACTCACACCCATTCCATTCATCTGGGGCAATGGCTGCGTTGGGTTGCCTTATCAGCGATTGGTTCTGCATTGCTACTAGGGGTCAGTAGCCACTTAACTCAGAACATCTCGTCTGCGCCCTTACTCTGGGTAGTGCCCCTCGCGCTTTACTTAATTACCTTCATTATTAGCTTTGACCATCCCCGTTGGTATAAGCGCGCCGTCTTTTTACCACTAGCTATTGTGCTGGTTCCAGCGATGGCATGGCTATCTGATTCCTTGAATCTAAAGATGGCGACACCGGTATATGCCCTTGGTTTATTTGTCGTCTGCATGGTCTGTCATGGAGAGCTTGCTCGCTTAAAGCCGCACCCATCTAAGTTAACAACCTTTTATCTTTCAATATCGATTGGTGGAGCACTTGGCTCACTGGCCATGGCTGTTATTGCCCCATTGGTCTTTGCTGGGTACTTTGAGCTCTATGCTGCTCTGCTTGCAGCAGCTGTCATTGCATTATTTATTCCAATCGGAGAGACCATGCAAATGCGTTGGCTTGCCAAAGGAATTGCCTCATTGGTAGTTTTGGCTGTCGGCGTGTTGTCATGGCAAGGAATTCGTGGTTACACCCAAGATGTGCGATTCATGGAGCGTGATTTTTATGGGGTTGTGCGCACACGCGATAACTCGACGGGCGCAGACTTCCGAAGCTTGATTCATGGAGCAATTGCTCATGGCGGTCAGTTGCTCGAAGAAGAGCTACAAATGACGCCATCGAGCTACTATGGGCCGACAAGTGGTTATGGACGAGTCTTTCGAAGTCTGCCCGACACTCCAAAGACCGTGGGAGTCATTGGTCTTGGCGCGGGTGCCTTAGCAGTCTACGCCAATCCTGGCGATCATTGGGTTTTTTATGAGATCTCGCCATCGGTGGTGACGGCTGCCAAAAAAGATTTCACGTTTTTAGAAAAGATGCAGGGAACCCACGAAATTGTGATTGGCGATGGTCGACTTTCCCTTGATCGTGAGCCGTCCCGGCAATTTGATATTTTGGCAATGGATGCATTCTCAGGCGATTCGATTCCAACCCACTTAATTACGAAAGAGGCGATGGAAATCTATATGAAACACCTCAAGCCCAATGGCGTCATTGTGTTTCAGGCAACAAACCGCTTTGTTGATTTATTACCCGTCGCCAAAAATTTAGCCGATGCCCATGGTTTATCAATTGTTCTGGTAACGGATTCTCCTGGTTTTGAAACGGGTCCGGAGTATTGGCTGGCCAATACCGACCAAGTCATCATGACGCGAAACCAAAATTTATTAAATCAAGAGACGATTAAATCGGGTGCAGTAGAAATTCAGAAACGACCTGGTTTTCCAATGTTTACGGATGACTATATCAATTTATTGCGCTTATTTAAGCGTGGATCTTAAGAATTCCATGTTCATTTGCCTAGGGCTATCCCTGTAAGAATTTACTGATTTTTATGTAGGCAGCCATTTTTTATGATGGCAGCATTCATTGATTATTCAGTAGATGATCAAAGTTACTTAATTATTAATTTCGTTTTTGATATTTCTATAGTTTTTAAGCACTAGTTTCAAACGTATTCGCTCCATAGACTCTCATGCGGTGGCGTTGTGCCACTGTCATCATGAAAGGAGTTCTCTTGGAGAAGAATGAAGAAGGCTTAAAGCGCCATCTCAAAGTCAGACACATTCGCTTAATGGCTTTGGGTTCGACCATTGGTGTCGGATTATTTTTAGGATCTGCCACTGCAATTCAAATTGCAGGACCATCCATTTTGCTTGCCTATTTATTAGCCGGCATGGTTGCATTCGTGGTTTTGCGAACCTTAGGCGAAATGGCGGTTCACGAGCCAGTGACAGGGTCATTTGCCACCTATGCCAATACCTATGTCAATCCCTTGGCGGGATACATGGTGGGTTGGGGATACTGGACCTACTGGGTAGTGGTGGCGATTGCCGAAGTTACGGCAGTTGGTATTTACATGGGAGTTTGGTTTCCGGACATACCGCAATGGATCTGGGCACTGTCTTCGATCATCCTCATGGGGCTCATTAATTTGATTGCCGTGAAAGTATTTGGTGAGTTTGAGTTTTGGTTTGCGCTCATCAAAATCATGGCGATTGTGCTCATGATTGCTTTGGGTTGCTCGGTCATTTTCTTTGGGTTTACCAACGATTGGGTGCCGATGGGATTAGGAAATCTTTGGCAGCATGGCGGATTTTTCCCGAATGGCTTTAGTGGATTTTTGCTCTCCTTGCATATGGTGTTGTTTGCCTATGTTGGCATTGAAATGATCGGCCTATCTGCAGGCGAGGCGCAAAATCCAAAACAGACGATCCCGATGGCAATCGATTCACTTATCTGGCGCATCCTCATTTTTTACTTGGGCGCACTCATGGTGATCTTGGCCATTTTTCCTTGGAATGAAGTGGGTCAGCAAGGCAGTCCATTTGTAGCGATGTTTGAGCGCATTGGTTTGCGTGAGGCCGCTGGTATTGTTAATTTCGTAGTGATTACCGCAGCCTTATCTGCCTGCAATGCTGGTGTATTTAGTGGTGGGCGTTTACTGTACGCACTATCGGCCAATGGATATGCACCAAAGCCTTTTGTAAGATTGTCAAACAGTGGCGTTCCACATCGCGCTGTGATTGGAACGGTTTGCGTACCAATGGTGGGTGTGATCCTGAACTATTTTGTTCCAGAGAAGGCATTCCACTACATGATGGCAGCCGTTACATTTGTGGGTCTTATGGTTTGGATTTCCATTCTGTATACGCACTATCGCTTTCGGGCAAGCCTTAGCAAAGAGCAGCTTGCTCAATTATCGTATCGCACGCCCTGGTGGCCCTATTCCAGCTGGTTTGCCTTGGCCTTCATTGCGCTCGTCATTGTCTTGATGAGTTTTCATGAGGATGCTCGTATGGCATTAATTGTGGGCCCGATCTTACTAACCATTTATTTGATCCTGTATTTCGTATTGGGGATTGATAAAAAACACGTACTTCAATTAGGAGAGCAAAAATGATTATTGGTATTCCAAAGGAAATTAAGAACAATGAGTTTCGAGTTGGCCTCACCCCCAGTTTGGTGAGCGGTCTCGCGCGGCAAGGTCATACAGTCTTAGTTGAGCAAAATGCAGGGGCACAAATCGGCTTTGCTAACGAGCAATACGAAGCAGCTGGAGCAAAAATAATGGTAGATGCTAAAGTGGTTTTTGCAGATGCTGAGTTAATTGTGAAAGTGAAAGAGCCGCAGCCACAGGAGTGTGCGATGCTTCACGAGGATCAAACTCTCTTTACCTATTTGCATTTGGCCCCCGATCCAGTGCAAACGGAAGAATTAATCGAGTCTAAGGCCATATGCATTGCTTATGAGACCGTGACCTCATCGAGTGGCGCGCTCCCGCTCTTGGCGCCCATGAGCGAGGTGGCAGGGCGGATGTCAATTCAGGCGGGGGCGGCGCATTTGGAGAAATCTAAAGGCGGTTCTGGATTATTGCTAGGCGGCATCCCTGGAGTTGCTGCAGCAAAGGTATTGATCTTGGGCGCAGGTGTTGTTGGACGTCATGCCTTACAAATTGCGGTCGGCATGGGCGCCCACGTGAGCATCATGGATCGTGACCTAGATCGACTGCGACAGATTGACGCGCTCTACGGCAACCGTGTGCAAACCCTATTCTCTGATCAGCAGAGTATTGAGAATGCAGTCAGGGATAGCGATTTGGTGATTGGCGCAGTGTTATTGCCAGGTGGTTCGGCACCTAAATTAGTGACCGCGACCATGATCGGGCAGATGCGAGCTGGATCGGTGGTAGTGGATGTAGCGATTGATCAGGGCGGCTGCTTTGAGACCTCGCGACCCACGACCCATGCAGAACCTACTTATGTTGAGCATGGAGTTATTCATTATTGCGTGGCCAATATGCCAGGTGCGGTTGCTCGAACATCCACCATTGGTTTAACCAATGCGACCTATCCATTCATTGAGCAGATTGCTAATCTTGGGGTTATAGAAGCATTGCGCCAGAACACGCATTTAAGGAATGGCTTGAGCGTCTATCAAGGCCAACTCACTTCTGCACCCGTTGCTCGGGCGCAGAAGCGGTTGTATGTCTCAGCAGACGAAGTGTTACTCAGCCCTGATTTAGTCGAGGTCTGTGACTAAAGAGGCGAGTGTTTCATGAGGGAGAGTTTCGACATGCATGGGATATCCCTTGTGGTCGCAACCTACCATCATTTGAGCACCAGCCTTTAGTGCTTCTTTCATGGCTGGTGTTAATGGAATACGCAGGAAGTGCACGGCCGAGGTTTTCTCGGTCGTTGCACGCTCTAAATCCTCGTCAGCAATCGCATAGACTCGAGGTTGACCTTCAACTTCGATAAAAATCCGATCTTCTACCCCGACTAATTTAGCGAGTGCTACGCGACGATCTGCCTCATTGGGGTACTCGATCATCATGGTTACCTTGAAGTCCGAACCACTGGGTACCATTGGATTGTAGGCATCTAACTCATCCTGAATGCCTTCGTCTTCGAAGGTTTTCTCAACGCGCAACATCTCTTGAATCTGGTATCGCATTAAGAACTCATTCTCAAAAATCAGCGTGAGATGCTCCCCCAAGTGGACGGTACGCAGTTTGCGTTCCGCAATGGCGCGCGCTCTCATTTCTGGGCGTGCTTTGTGATAAGCCTCAAGGCTTAATAAACTATCGCGAGTAATTTTTCCCATTTCAATTGATCCTGTCGTCATGATTTAGAGTCCGTAGGCCTTGGCCATTAGTGTGAGTGGATGAGCCATGGCAGTTTTTGGTAGACCCAGTTCATCCATTCCTTGTGCAATGTGGTGCCCAGCGAGTTGGCAATCGGAGCTAATGTAGTTTGGTGATTCTTCAGCCATGCTGCGGAACACGGGGCGACCAATCTTCATTGCCATCGCATGAAACTCTTTCTTGACACCCCAGGTTCCCGAGTGGCCTGAGCAGCGCTCCACCACATTCACTTCAGTCCCGGGAATGAGTTTCAATGCCTCGGCGGTTTTCTGACCAACGTTCTGCACGCGCGAGTGGCAGGCGACGTGATAGCTCACATGACCCAACTCTTCTTTGAAGTCAGTCTTGAGCAAACCATCTCTGTTG
>JBDLUB010000090.1:0-8206 GCA_039805525.1 Pseudomonadota bacterium
GCGGCGCGTTCCTGGTCGAGTCGGATGGCGCCACGCTGCAGAGCGTGACCGCCGACGGCGATGTCGAGGTCACCAGCACCACGCTCGACCTCGAACTGACCACGGTCATCTCGAACAACGGCGACGTGACCCTCGAGGCCACTGCCGGCCACGAGGAAATTGACGATCGCGTACAACCGCTCGCTGGAAGATTTCGAGAGATTCGCGACAAAGTGTCGCACGCGCTCGGTATCCGCCGCGCGTTGCGTGGCGCCTTCACGTGAGAGTTCGAGCATGGCAATAAAGTTCACCACAATCACCGGCACACCATTACCAGAACGAATGGCGTCTTCAAAGAGTTCGCTGAACTCGACAAAGCGGGTGTTTTGTAAGCGCCGCAAAATGCGCGTCATGAAGTCGCGAACCGATAATTGCTCGCGCGTGATGGTATGGTGTTGATTAAGTTTGGCACGATGCAATACATCACGCCAGGCCATTTGTAAATCCTCAAGGTTCACCTCGGGCCATGTCACCGCGACGCTGGTATCGACATAACCATGAGCCACCTGAAAGTCACGGCCTACCTGGGGGATGCGATCGAGCTCTTGCGCAGCCAGTTTCATGCGCTCGTACTCCAGTAAGCGCCGCACCAGTTCAGCGCGTGGATCTTCGACCTCTTCATCACTGTCTGCTTTTTTCATGGGTAAAAGCATGCGTGATTTAATCTCAATCAACATCGCAGCCATCAGGAGATACTCGGCCGCAAGTTCAAGATTGTGATGACGGATTTGGTCGATATAACTGAGGTACTGCTGCGTGACCTCGGCCATCGGAATATCGAGGACATTGAAATTCTGTTTACGAATTAGATACAGCAGCAAATCCAGTGGACCTTCGAAGGCTTCTAGAAAAACCTCCAGAGCATCCGGTGGAATGTATAAATCATTTGGTAGCTGAAACAGCGGTTCGCCATACAGCTTGGCAAACGCAGAGCTTAGGCCATCAATTTTTTCTTCTGATGGACCATTGGGGAGCGGCTCAAGCTCCTCAGTCATTGCCATAGACGTAGGCGCGTTGCTTGACTTTAGCCAGTTGGTTGCGTCGGATCTCTTCGGGGCTCAGTGCAGGCTTATCCCACAGTAGTGCACGACCTTCACGCTGTGCTTGTTCCAGATGGGGATTTTGAGACTTGAGTTTTTCTAAAAACAAGGTAGCTTGAGATTTATATTTCTTCATAAAATCAATGACTTAGATAATAAAACAAATTCCAACACCCTTCATTATTAACGATTTTTAGGGAGTCTTAGCGATTTAATTCGAGAAGAGTATCGACCAGTGTTGGTTCAACCCGGGTCATTAAATGGCGATAAGGTTTGATGGCCATATCGCTCTTTAATGATTGACGAATGTCGTGCCATTGCATGGGTTCAATGGATAAAAATTCTTCAACTTGAGTAACAAGATTTGGCAAGACAGGCTTTAAATACAAGCTCAAGCGACGGAAGGATTCTAGAATGACGCTACACACTTCATGTAATTTCGCTGTTCCTTGAGGATCCTTGGCAAGTTCCCAAGGCTTGTTCTCATCTACGTAGGCGTTGACTAGATCGGCAAGCTCCATGATTTGACGAACCGCTTTTGCAAATTCGCGAGATTCATAAAGATCTGCAATCGAGTCACGCGCATTGGCAATCGATTCTAATAATGGATGGGTCATCGCCGCATCGGTGACTCGCCCATCAAAGCGCTTCACTAAAAATCCAGCGGTACGACTAGCAATGTTGATGTATTTTCCTAAAAGATCGCTGTTGACGCGGGCCACAAAATCTTGGAGGTTTAGATCAAGATCCTCCATGGTCGCATTCAACTTCGTTGCAAAGTAATAGCGAAACCATTCAGGATTAAGACCAGCTTCAATCACGCTGTTGGCAGAAATAAGCGTGCCACGTGATTTACTCATCTTCTCGCCATCCACGGTTAAAAATCCGTGAGCAAAAACATTGGTGGGTGTGCGATAGCCAGAAAAATGCAGGGTGGCTGGCCAAAAGAGCGTATGAAAATACAAAATGTCTTTACCAATGAAATGGTATTGCTCTGTAGTGCTATTGGGCTTGACCCAGTTCGTAAAATCAAGCCCCCTTTCCTTACAGTACTTTAAGAAGCTCGCGTAGTAGCCAATTGGGGCATCAAGCCATACATAAAAATACTTACCGGGTGCGTCGGGGATTTCAAAGCCAAAGTAGGGTGCGTCGCGCGAGATATCCCAGTCACCAAGTTTGCTATCTCCCTCGGTCCCCACCCACTCTTTCATCTTGTTTTTGGCTTCAATCTGAAGCGGGGTTTTTACCTGAGTCCATTCGCGTAAAAATGCTTCACAACGCGGATCGGAGAGTTTGAAAAAATAATGATCCGAGACCTTGCGAATTGGCGTAGCACCACTAACCACGGAGTATGGATTCTTGAGATCGGTGGGTGCATACGTGGCGCCGCATTTCTCGCAGGAGTCGCCATATTGGTCAGCTGCATTGCATTTGGGGCAATTGCCCTTAATGAAGCGATCAGGCAAAAACATTTCTTTCACCGGATCGTAAGCTTGCTCAATGGTCCGCTTTTCAATCAATCCGGCATCTCGTAGCTTCAGATAAATTTCCCGAGATAACTGCTCATTCTCAGGACTATCGGTCGTGTAGTAATGATCAAAGGAGATCAGAAAGTTATCGAAATCCCTTTTGTGTTCATGCCACACCTTGTCGATTAGCTCTTTGGGAGTAATCCCTTCTTTTTCAGCCCGCAACATGATCGGGGTGCCGTGAGTATCGTCGGCGCCGACGTAATGCACCTCATGCCCCCGCATTCTTTGGAACCGAACCCAAATATCCGTCTGTACGTATTCCACGAGATGTCCAATATGGATTTGGCCATTGGCGTAGGGTAGGGCGGAGGTGACGAGCAGTTGACGCATATCAATCATTCTTATTAAACATTGATTTTAGACTGCGGTTAAAGTGTATGGTGAGATACCGTGGGGTATCGATGATGGATAAAGATCAAACCGCCAATGAGTAGGACTTCACAATCAACTATTGCAATGACCAACGCCTCGGTGCCCGTGGTTCATGAGGTGGCGATTATTGATGAGTTGGGACGTCAGAAAACAACTTTTATTCCGGGAGAGCGCTCGCTAACGATCTATTTGGATAAGCGCGAAGTGGTACTGGTGGAGTCGGCTGAGGATATTGAGAGTATCCAGGTCGATTGGGAAACCGACTCTGCGGCGGTAAAGACCCGCCGAAGCACGGTTGATATTGATGCAATTACCAGTAAGCGTGTCGTGACTACGGGCTGTGGTCAAGGCACGATGTTTGGTGGGTTGATGGAGGATATGGCCCAGATTCGGCTGCCAGAGGGCCCTAAGCTTCAACAAGCGGCGATTGTGGATCTCTTGGAGCAAATCCGGGCTCATGAAACCATTTACAAGAAAGCAGGCTCTGTACATGCCTGCGCCGTATTTGAACGTATTGGGGGCGATCGGGTCAGACTCTTGCATCTGATTGAGGATGTGGGCCGGCACAACGCGGTTGACTCCATTTCAGGCTTACTTTGGTTGGCTAAGCGTCGGGGAGAGGACCTCATCTTTTTTACGACCGGGCGCCTAACCTCCGAGATGGTGATCAAAGGGGCTCAGATGGGCATTCCCTTTCTGCTGACCCGTTCCGGAGTCACGCAGATGGGTTTGGAGTTGGCTAAAAAGACCCATTTAACCCTGCTCTCGCGCTGTTCTGGTAAGCATTTTGAGATCTACAACGCCCCTGAGCGTGTGGTTTTTCAGACACCCTAGACCTGAAAGCGGCGGTTTGTGTCCACTTGGGCACGAAAGTCTTACAATCCCGCCATGACTATTAAATCTGACCATTGGATTCGCCGGATGGCCGAAGGGGGCATGATTAGCCCCTTTGAGCCCGGCCAAATTCGGACAAACGCCGCGGGGCAAAAAATTGTGAGTTATGGCACATCAAGTTATGGCTATGACATCCGGTGTGCGAATGAGTTCAAGATCTTCACCAATATCAACAGCACGATTGTGGATCCGAAGCAATTTGATGAGAAGTCATTTGTGGATTTCAAGGGCGATGTCTGCATCATTCCCCCCAATTCCTTTGCCTTGGCAAGAACGGTCGAGTATTTCAAGATCCCCCGTAATGTGTTAACGATTTGCGTAGGCAAGAGTACCTATGCGCGTTGCGGAATCATCGTTAACGTCACACCGTTTGAGCCTGAGTGGGAAGGTTATGTCACTCTGGAGTTTTCGAATACCACTCCATTGCCAGCCAAAATTTATGCGGGCGAGGGTTGCGCTCAAGTCCTTTTCTTTGAGAGCGATGAAGTATGTGGTACCTCCTACAAAGACCGTGGCGGTAAGTACCAAGGCCAACACGGCGTTACGCTACCCAAAACCTAAGCGATCATGAAATTTCGTTTCCCGATCATCATCATTGATGAAGACTTCCGTTCCGAGAACATTTCTGGTTCTGGTATTCGCGATCTAGCAGTCGCGATTGAGGGGGAAGGAATTGAGGTGATTGGTCTCACTAGTTACGGTGATCTCACTTCATTTGCGCAGCAAGCCTCGCGAGCATCATGTTTCATCCTGTCAATTGATGATGAAGAGTTTGATGCCGTTATCGATTCTGAGGATAGCGATCTACCTGCAATTACCAATCTACGTTCGTTTGTCGTCGAAGTGCGTAAGCGCAATGAGGATATTCCGATCTTTTTGTATGGTGAGACCCGCACCTCACGCCATATTCCGAACGATATTCTGCGTGAGCTCCACGGCTTCATTCATATGAACGAAGATACGCCAGAGTTCGTGGCGCGCCACATCATTCGTGAGGCTAAGGTCTATCTTGATTCCTTAGCGCCCCCGTTCTTTCGGGCGCTTACCCACTATGCCTCCGAGGGTTCATATTCATGGCATTGCCCGGGGCATTCAGGAGGCGTTGCCTTTTTGAAGAGCCCCGTCGGTCGTATGTTCCATCAATTTTTTGGTGAGAATATGTTGCGTGCCGATGTCTGCAATGCGGTGGAAGAGTTGGGTCAGCTTTTGGATCACACCGGACCCGTGGTGGCGAGTGAGCGCAATGCTGCACGTATTTTTAATGCAGACCATTTGTTTTTTGTCACCAATGGTACGTCGACCTCGAACAAAATTGTTTGGCACTCGACGGTGGCGCCGGGTGATGTGGTTCTAGTTGATCGCAATTGCCATAAATCGGTGATTCATTCGATCATGATGATGGGTGCGATCCCAGTCTTTTTGATGCCAACGCGCAATCATCTTGGCATTATTGGGCCTATTCCAAAAGAAGAGTTCGAGTGGACCAATATTCAGAAAAAGATTGCGGCCAATCCATTTATCAAAGATAAAAATGTTGTGCCACGAGTTTTAACGATTACTCAAAGCACCTATGACGGAATTGTCTACAACGTTGAGATGATTAAGTCCATGCTCGATGGTAAGGTCGACAGCTTACATTTTGATGAAGCGTGGTTGCCACATGCCGCTTTCCATCCTTTTTATCAAGACATGCATGCGATTGGTCAGCAACGGAAGCGTCCCCAAAAGAGTTTATTGTTCTCAACCCAATCAACCCATAAATTACTCGCTGGCTTATCGCAAGCCTCCCAGGTCTTGGTGCAGGATGCTCAGGAACGCAAGCTTGATCGAGATTGCTTTAACGAGGCCTATTTGATGCATACCTCGACCAGTCCTCAGTACGCGATTATTGCCTCATGCGATGTATCGGCAGCCATGATGGAGTCTCCTGGCGGCACCACCTTGGTTGAAGAGTCGATTGCCGAGGCCTTAGATTTTAGGCGTGCGATGCGTAAGGTCGATGAGGAGTTTGGTTCTGACTGGTGGTTTAAGGTTTGGGGTCCAGATCATTTGGCTGAAGAAGGTATTGGAACGCGTGACGATTGGATTTTGGAGCCCAACGCCTATTGGCATGACTTTGGTCCTTTGGCCAAGAACTTCAATATGCTTGATCCGATCAAGGCAACAGTAGTTACTCCGGGCTTGGATATTGAAGGTAATTTTGGCGAGATTGGTATTCCGGCAAGTATTGTGACCAAATACTTAGCCGAGCATGGCGTGATTGTTGAGAAGACCGGGCTCTATTCATTCTTCATCATGTTCACGATTGGTATTACCAAAGGGCGTTGGAATACTCTCGTGACCGAGTTGCAACAGTTCAAGGATCATTTTGATAAGAACCAACCTCTGTGGAAGGTGTTGCCTGAGTTTGTCGCTAAACACCCCCGTTACGAGCGGGTTGGTCTGCAAGAGATTTCTGCTCAAATTCATTCTTTTTATAAGAGCCGCGATGTAGCCCGCATGACTACCGAGATGTACCTCTCAAATATGGAGCCAGCGATGATTCCAGGTGATGCCTGGAGCAAGATGGCTCACAAAGATATTGACCGTGTGCCGATTGATGAGCTTGAGGGTCGTATTACGGCCATGCTGGTAACGCCATATCCTCCGGGCATTCCACTCCTGATTCCCGGTGAACGCTTTAATAAAGCGATTGTGGATTACTTACGATTTGCTCGTGACTTTAACCAACAATTCCCAGGCTTTGAAACCGATATCCATGGCCTAGTTAAAAATGCCGATGGCAATAACGGTTACTACGTCGACTGCGTGCGCGCTTAAACGAGTTAATTACTTCTTTTTTTCAGGGCGGTGCGGGCCCGTTTGACGGCAGCAATGACCTGTTTGGGGGCAGTACCCCCCACATGATTGCGGGCACCCACTGAACCTTTGGGGGTTAATACTGCAAAAACATCTTGAGTAATTAACTTCGATTTGGTGTTTAATCCGCAAGCCTTAATGAGCTCCGCCAGAGTGAGATCGCTTAAGGCACAATCTTTCTCAACGCAGTGTTTGACCGCATGAGCGACCGCCTCATGTGCATCCCGAAATGGCAATCCTTGCTTTACCAAGTAATCAGCCAGATCTGTGGCTGTTGCAAAACCCTCTTCGGCTGCATATTCCATCGCGGCCTGATTAACCTTGATGTGCGGGACCATTTCCGCAAAAATTTGAATCGTCTGGCTAACCGTATCGACGGCATCGAAAAGCGGCTCTTTATCCTCCTGATTATCTTTGTTATAGGCAAGTGGCTGGCCTTTCATGAGGGTGAGAAGTGCGATCAAATCACCATTCACTCGCCCGGTCTTACCACGAGCTAACTCGGGGACATCAGGATTTTTCTTCTGCGGCATGATTGAACTTCCAGTACAAAACCGGTCTGGTAAGTCAATAAAGCCAAAGCGTGGGCTGAGCCACAAAATCAACTCCTCAGACAATCTAGAGACATGCATCATGAGGATTGCAGCGTTTGCACAAAACTCAATTGCGAAATCACGATCAGACACTGCATCGAGCGAGTTTTGGCAGACTCCATCAAAACCCAGGGTTTTGGCAACACGGGCCCGATCAATCGGATAGCTGGTACCAGCCAGAGCGGCGGCACCCAAAGGCAATTGATTCACTCGCGCGCGGCAATCGGCCAAGCGCTCTGAATCACGGGTAAACATCTCGTAGTAAGCGAGCAGATGATGCCCAAATGTAACGGGTTGAGCCACTTGCAGATGGGTATGACCCGGCATGATGGTGTTGGCGTGTTGTTCAGCCAAGTTGAGGAATGCCTCGCGTAAACGTGTGAGGTCTACCAAAATTAAATCAATTTCACTTCTAAGCCATAAACGAATATCAGTAGCAACTTGATCATTGCGTGAGCGGCCAGTATGCAGACGTTTGCCCGCATCCCCGATCAACTTGGTAAGCCTGGCTTCAATATTGAGGTGAACATCTTCAAGGGCTAATTGCCAATCAAAGCGTCCAGACACAATTTCTTTTTCGATCTGGGCCATGCCCTTTTGGATGGCTATGAAATCAGCCTTCGAAATGATTTTCTGGGCAGCTAGCATCTCGGCGTGGGCCAGAGATCCGGCAATATCCACTAGGGCTAGGCGCTGGTCAAAGGCCAGTGAGGAAGTGTAGTGCTGAACTAGGGAGTCGACCGGTTCAGTGAAGCGACCAGACCACGCTTTGGATTTATTGGCTAAAGAATTTTTGGATGAGCTCATAAACACAGTATATTGTGTGTCGTAACAGTTTATTTTAATTCTGAAGTTGCCCTATGAGCCCAACGCGTTT
>JBDLUB010000091.1:0-5173 GCA_039805525.1 Pseudomonadota bacterium
TGAATCGCATCGGGCGAGAAGGCCTTCATGCGTTTAGTGACACCTTTGCCAGGCAAGATCGATAAAGAAATGTCTGGATAGGTGGGGCAGGGGATGGTCTTAAATTCTGTGGGCGTAATCATCTCGACCTGATGCCCCATCTTTTGGAGCTCATAGATGGTTTGCTTGAGTGTTCTGACAACGCCATTGACTTGGGGTTCCCAAGCGTCAGTTACGATCATGATTCTCATGAAATTATCTCCATTGAATGAGTGGTAGTGGATTGAGCCATCAGAGCAGGCGATGCGGCTCGGCTTGGAAAAGAGATCGATAGGCTGATTTGTTCAACCATCACTTCTTCGATGACTGGTTTGTCATCCAAGATGCGTGGCCAATGCACAATCTTGAGCTCACCCTCGTGGGTCTCAACTAAGGCGGTCAAACTCTCGACCCAATCGCCATCATTGCAATAGAGGAGGTTATCGATCATACGGATCTCGGCTTTGTGGATATGCCCACAGACCACGCCTTGGCATCCTCGTAAACGCGCCTCGCGCGCCATGATCATCTCAAAGTCGGCAATGTAGCTCACCGCATTCTTGACCTGGTGCTTTAAGTATTGCGAGAGTGACCAATACTGCATACCCATGCGAATACGCAGTAGATTGAGATAGCGATTGAAGTACAAAATGAGGGAGTAGAGGTTGTCGCCTACATAAGCAAGCCACTTGGCGTATTGCATTACGCCATCGAATAAATCACCGTGGGTAATCCAGAGCTTGCGACCATCGGCTGTGGTGTGAATAGCCTCTGGCACGACTTTGATTTCCCCGAAGGAGAGGCCCAAGAACTGACGCACAGACTCATCGTGATTGCCAGGCACATAGACGACCTCAGTGCCTTTGCGAGCCTTGCGTAAGATCTTCTGCACCACATCGTTGTGGGACTGAGGCCAGTAAATACTCTTCTTTAAGCGCCAGCCATCAATGATGTCGCCAACTAAATAAAGAGTATCGGATTCGTTATGCTTTAAGAAATCGAGGAGGAACTTTGCCTGGCATCCAGGTGTCCCGAGATGCACGTCTGAGATCCAAATGGCTCGATAGTGCTTCATGGACCTCTACAATGCCACCGCATCATGAAATCATCATGACACTTTGGTGTCAGTTTGATGACAAGGACTAAGGCAAGCCCATTTATCATCCCAACTATGGCAGATTCATCTCGATCCTTACTGTGGCCCACCTTGCAAATCATGCTCCATGTGCTCAAGGGCGCATTGATCCTGATTGCGATCTTCCCATTTGCCCAAGAATCGACTAAAAAACATCATATTCAGGCCTGGTCAAGACAACTTCTTAAGATCTTTAAGCTCAAACTCAAGGTGATTAATGCCGAGTGTTTACCTAAGAGCGGGGGCTATTTGATTGCGGCCAACCACATCTCCTGGATTGATATTGCCAGTATTCATTCCTTCTTGCCGTGCCGCTTTGTGGCTAAGTCAGAAGTCGCTGGCTGGCCCATCTTTGGCTGGATGGCAAGGCAAACTGGTACGCTCTTCATTCGTCGCGATAACAAACGGCATGGCAAAGAGATTGCTAAACAATTAGAAGACCTCCTCCCTAAAGAGCCGATTTGCATCTTCCCAGAAGGCACCTCAACGGCAGGAGATCGGGTCTTGCCCTTCAAAACCAATCTCTTTGAGTCAGCCGCCCAAACCCAGGTGCAAACCTTCCCAATGGCTATTCGGTATCGCAATGCGCATCAGGAATATAGCGATGCCACGGCCTTCATTGGCGACATGACCTTGATTGATTCCATTGCCAAGATGCTCAGAGCCAAATCCATTACCGTCGAGCTAATCTTTGCTCCAAGCCCAGCAACTAACTTGGATCGTAAGGATCTCGCCTTGTATTGCGAGACCCAGGTGCGATCCATGATCGAGAACGCTAGAAGTTAGCTCGCACGCCCACCATTAAACTGCGACCGGGTTGGGGTGCATATAAGCGAACCGCCATCGGTGTGGTGGCATACCGAATATCATCGTTCAGAATGTTTCTGAGCATCATATAGCCCGTCCAACTCACCTTATTGATCTTCTCGGTATACGACAACCCGGCATTTAAGAGGCTGTAGCTTGGAGTAGGACCAACTTCCCAGTCAGCAAGACGATTTTGCTGAAAGCTATAGGTGTAACTCGCATTGGCCAACCACCCATTCTTCTGATGTGCCACCTGTAATCCAACTCGTGGAGCAGGTTGCAGGGGCAGGTTACCACCCGCATCAAAGGTCCCTTGAGATGCATCAGCAAATAAACGAGCACCACTGCCTACATTGCCCCAGTTATAGGTCAACTCACCCTCAGCCCCCTTGATGGTGGCAGCGGCTTGTTGGGCTTGAACGACTGAGAAATCTTCTGCATTGGTAGCGGTTTGTCCCGTATAGAAACCATAAATGTAGTTATTGAATTTATTCAGGTACACGTTTACCTTACCGCGAACCTTGCCTAGTGTTTTCTGAAGATTAAGCTCTAAGTTGTGCGAGGTCTCTTTACTCAAATTGGAGTTACCCACTGCAAAAGTTGCAGTCGACTCATGAATGCCATAGGAGTAAAGCTCTTGCGCACTAGGTGCGCGTTGTGAAACCGTATATGACAAACCTGTGCCATAACCATTGGTAAAGTTCCATAAACCACCCGCTGAGTACGAAATCAGATTGAAATTACGGTTTAGCAAGCTTGGGGTTGTTGGGTTACCACCAACTACACCTGGATTCTGAAACTCACTGACCTGATTGGGATTTTGAGATACCAAGTCATAGCGTAAACCAAGATTACCTTGTAGGGCACCCCAACGGCCTTCCTCAATCCAGAAGAGTGCGTTCGAGTTAGTCTTGGTGGATGGCAAGATGGCGTAGCTGCCGGTTTCGACCTCAGTAGCCTCTACGGAGGAGCGGGTGACCTGTGCGCCAAATGTCCCTTTCCAACCCATCACCGCTTTGTGGGCCAACTCAAGTCTTGCCTCATTAGCAATATTTTTCCAGAGTGCAGCGGGAGTGTATGCACCATTCGTTATAGAAAACTCGGTATGGTTGTAATTACTATTGGCTGCACTGAACTTGATGGAGGAGAACCCAGCAAATGGATCACGTGTCTGATGCTGGAAATCGTAGCGATTCTGAGATTGAGCAATCATGCCGCCCTCTGGAGTCGGTATGCCGTAGTTATTATTCATTCGCTCTACGGAAATCCCGGTATATCCAGATTTGCCAATGTAGGAAGCGCCAACCCCTAGATTATTTTGGTTGTTAAAGGAGTTGGGTAGTTTGCCTGTGTAGTTTTCAAAAGGACCGCCTGGTGGAACACCCCACACTTGATTCGGCCCACCTTGCGTTGAATTTCCTGGAATTCGATAGTTTTGGTTATTGTTGATTGCTGTATCAACATGGATTGCGATGGATTCAAAGGAAGTATCCACATGCCCCGAAGCAGCGCGACCATTGCTAACAGAGTCATAGCTCGTATTTGCTGAACCTGTAGCCTCCCCAGGCAGAGTCGTGAGAATTCGGTCGTTGACGATATTCACCAACCCACCGCTTGAGCCTGAGCCATAGAGCAGGGCGGCAGCTCCTCGCAGAATCTCAATCTGTCGGGCGTTTGCTACGGGGCTGGCTACTGCATGGTCGGCTGAGATTGATGAGACATCGCCGACCGACAGACCGTTCTGAAGAATCTGCACCCGGGCTCCCTCAAGACCGCGCATGACCGGGCGCGATGCACCAAGGCCGTAGCCGGTCTGAGATACACCAAGCTCATTCCCAATGGTGGCACCTAAGGTGGTGCCTAACTTATCTTGCAGTTCATTCCCTTGCAAGATTTTGGTGGGCGTTAAGATGCCCGTTGCTGATTCCGCTGATCCACTGACATCAATTTGTAAGGCTGGATTTTCATGCGCTACCGACCAACCAACGGCAGCTAATAGGTTTACTAAAAGATAACTCTTGATTAAATCAATCTGCTTCATGACATCAACACCTCTGAATACCCCTTCGTCTTATACGAGGGATTAATACGCACGGATTGACTTGTAAAAGCCAATCAACCAAAGAAAATTACAGAGTATTGAGTGGAGGTGCCCGCGATTGATAGGGCTCGTGAGTGCGTGATGCACTAACTTGCGTGACCAAGCCAATTAGAGACTGGCTAAATCCATTTGGAACAACAAACTGAACAAGGCTATTAGTAATGAGACCTGCGAGTGTGATCGCATCAAAGAGTTGGCACTCGACCGAATGCTCCTCATGACCCAGAAAGGCAAGGAGCGAGTGATCATGGCTTGCACAACTTGCATCAGAGCCATGGGCATGTAGGGTTGCCGAGGGCTTAAATTCTTGATGTTCTATCTGGTGAACCAACCCAAGCCATTGGGTGCTTAAGAGGCTTATTAGCACCAAACCAAGCATGACCCAGCGCTTGATGGGCGCGGTATCTTGGGTAATAAAGCGAGGGTGCAGTAAAGAAGGCATATCGTCAATAGTACCTGAGCTGTCAAGCCCCCCTAATGTAGGAGAGTGCTTATGGCCCAGGTCAGGCTATAATAGAGGTCTGTCGGAGTGTAGCGCAGCCTGGTAGCGCACCTGCTTTGGGAGCAGGGGGTCCAAGGTTCGAATCCTTGTACTCCGACCACTTTTCTCTTGTTACTCTTGTAATTCCCTCAAAAACGCCACGTTACCCCAACCTCGGTACGGTCGGATGTAATGCCTTTGCTAGTCCAGGCATTATTGGGCGTAGTGCTGCTCTGCAGATAAGACAGACCAATATCCACATTCTTATTAACTGAGAATATTGCTGCCACCATCCCATAGTCATTGACTGCGGCGGCATTTGGGGAAGTATCAATTGAGCTACCAATATCTAAGGCAAGCTTAAGCCAGGAGTTCACAATCCAAACAGGCGCAATGGAACCCGATACTAAATTAATTTGGTATGGGCTATAAGTCCCGCTAATTGGATAGTTGGTGTTGTAGGGATTGCGGGCATAGCTGATATTGGTATGCACCTGAATGCGCTCCCAATAGTAGGAGATGATGTAATTGATCTCATAGTTGGTCTTTGCCAGACCTAAGCCTTGCACCTGTTGCGAGGTGCTCGCTGGCAGGGTAATTGCTGGCTTAATGGCCATTCCAAGACCGGTCT
>JBDLUB010000092.1:0-6436 GCA_039805525.1 Pseudomonadota bacterium
GCAAGTTATCGTAGAAACCAAACACGAGCCATTGACCAGCGGGGGTGCTAGCTACCTTGGACTTGATCATGGCAGCGACATCGGCTTTGGTTTTGTATTGGGCAAAACCAGCATTAATTAGTAATAAATCAAAGAGACTACTCAGAACCGTATGATTATGGGGATCAATCAAGCCTGGCACTAAGGTGCGGCCCTGAAGGTCCACAACCGAAGTAGACGCACTTGCAGTGCGCATTACATCCGAAACCGATCCTAGGCTCCGAATTTTGCCGCCACCAATAGCCAGCGCCTCAACCCGTTTATTGTCACCAGCGATCGGATAAATGGGACCATTGCGAAAAATGACCTCGATGGGTTGGTTGCCCTGGGCGACAGAGGGCGCAGCATAGGCTGCAGCACTTGAGGCTAGTAGGGCACTAGAGTACTTTAAGAATTGGCGACGATCACCCGAAATACCCGAGGTGAGATGTTCGGAGATTACTGTGGAAATACACCATTGGCACATATAGATAACCTTTGTTATTGGACCGCTTGATATGACTAGTAAAAAATGATTTGACTATTTTTTTGTCTAATATAATTTACATTTTTAATCCATCATTAAAAAACATGATCTTTATGAAATCAACCTCTTTCAACCTTTTTCGTCACCCCTTACATGCGATGTTGGTAACCCTCTGTCTCCTGGGGTTCGGTACAGCATCCGCCAATACCGACAATCCGATTCCTGCCGTAGCTGATCAATGGCGCTTTGAGGTAACCCCTTATCTATGGGCGCCAGGAATCAAAGGTACGATGGGTTTTGATAATGGTTTAGCCCGATCAGCAGACTTCAACTCGAGTAATGTTCTAAGTAATCTAAAGTCTGGCGGCATGATTGCTGCCGAAGCGCACTATGGCAGGTGGGGAATTATGGGTGATCTCGTATCAGCCACTCTTCAAAACTCTGGCTCGATTCCGGTTGCGGGGGGCGATGCTACTGTGGCTGACAAAATAACCTTGCAGCAAACCATCTTGACTGGGGCTGCCACATACACCTTAGCCAACTCCAAAGATGCCTATGTAGATGCTTTATTGGGCGTTCGTGCCATTGATGTCACTGCGACATTAAGTGGCAATCTAGTTAGCACCCCCGAAAAAGAGACGATTTCGAAGACTACATCGACGGTTGATCCGATTATTGGTGCCAAAGGACGTTACCGTATCGCTGACTCGAGCTGGTATGTCCCGTTCTATGGCGATATCGGTAGCGGCGGCGGTACGACCAATATTACTTGGCAAGCGATGGTGGGTGTGGGCAAATCCTTTGGTAAGTTAATTGATGCTTCATTGAGCTATCGTGCTTTTTTAAATTCTGATTCCTAGGACTTTTCTATGACAATCACAAGAACCATTGTCGCGGCACTGGTGATGAGTGCAATATCTAGTGCTGTAATTGCACAGCAGGCCACGCCGAGTGCTCCCGCAGCGCCAACAGGTGGTATTGATACGGTAGCGATTGCCAAGAAATTGGCAAACCCGATCGCAAATATGATTTCGGTACAAACACAGTATGAGTACAGTCGTGGAGTCGGCGTCAATCAAGCCGGCTCTGAACAAAGTTTGTTATTTCAACCTGTTTTGCCATTTGACTTAGGCGGTGGAGATACCTTCATTGTGCGCCCGATCGTGGCCGGCGTTCGTGAAGTGAGCGTGCAGGGGCCCAGTGGTTCGCCATTTTCTGGTTCTGGAATTGCCAGTGTTACTGTGGAATCTTTCTATGCGCCCAATACCAATTCCTCTTGGATTTGGGGTGTTGGTCCTTATGCTATTTCACCTTCTGGTAATAGCGGCAAGTTTGGTTCGCAACAGACTGGATTGGGTGTTACTGGGGTAGTGCTTAACCGCAAAGGTCCTTGGACTTATGGTTTACTCGCCTACCAATCCTGGGAAGTGGGCGGTAACCCCACCTTCGGTACTCAAAACAATTTATATGGCCAACCCTTTGTAGCCTACACCACCAAAGATGCTTGGACCCTCACTACGAATATGGAAGCGCTTTACAACTACGACACCCGCCGCACTTCTAATCCACTCTACGCTGGAGTGTCGAAAGTAGCGGTCATTGGCGGTCTACCATTCTCATTTGGTGCAGGCCCAATGTACTACGTCAGCAATACCCCGGGCGGCCCATCGGGTTGGGGTGCCAGAGCTACGGTGACACTGATTATTCTGAAGTGATTCTTCTCATCTACACCTAGTGCAATTTTTTCTTAGGATTTCGTATGAATAAGTTATTTTCAGTTTTGGCAGTCAGCGCTTTGATCAGTGTTTCTGTGTCAGTAGCGCACGCTAATCCACCGATGCCACCGTTTTATGCTGATGTCATCAAAATGAAACCCGAAGGTAAGTTGGGTCAAGTCATTAAACAAGAAAAGATTGATACCTCAATCAAAGGTGCGCAGGCCTGGAGGATTGCTTACATTTCATCCGATGTTGCTGGCCGCAAGACGATCTCCACGGGACTCATCATGGCACCAGTTGGACCGGCCCCCAAGGAGGGAAGACCAATTATGGCTTGGGCTCATGGTACGACCGGCTCGGCACAAAATTGTGGTCCATCGCAAATTATCGATCCAACGCGGGCACTCAATCAATATTTCTTAATGGATGGCAATTCTTGGACTGACTTCGGAATCCCCAATGGGCAAGAGTTCATCAATCAAGGGTATGTTGTTGTTGCGACTGACTACCAAGGTCTCGGTGGTGGTGGCAAGCATCAGTATGCCGTAGCAGCTACAAATGGTCGTGACGTGATTAATTCTGCGCGCGCCGCTAGCTCCATGAAAGAAGTGGGGGCTGGCAAAAAGACCGTGATCTACGGGTGGTCACAGGGTGGCGGAGCCACAATTGCAGCAGCGAGCCTTCCTGACTATCAGGCACAAAAGGGTACCGCAGCTGATGATTTGCAATACCTCGGATTTGTTGCGTTAGCACCCGAAGATGTAGCGGTGATGTTGCCAAATATTCCCAAAGATGAAGCGGCTGCAAAAAAGCTGATGAATGGGTTTACACAGGCAAACGTGCCTAATGTATTTTTATTTGCTCATTACGTCATGGGGCTATGGGGAACTCAGGCCGCTTTCCCCGATCTGAAGTTAACAGATGTTCTCACCGATGAGGGTGCTAAAGTTGTTGAGAAGTTGGCAACCAATAAATGCGTTCATGTTTTAGCTGATTCATTTAGCTATGCTTATGGTGACAACTACAAGTCGCTCTTAAAACCTGAGCCCAGCAATACACTGGCATGGCTAAAAGCGTTTGTAGATGGTAGCGTTAAACCAGTTAAACCTGTTGCACCAGTCATCATCTATTGGGGCACTAAAGATACTGCAGTGCCTCCCATCATGCATGAGTTATATCAAAAGCAGATGTGTGCAAAAGGTGGCAATGTTACACGTATCCAGTTGCCAGGCGAGCAAACACATTTTGCGACCCCGGGTGTTTCAGCGCCGATGTATCTTGAGTGGGTGAAGGACCGGGTTGCAGGTAAGCCTTTAGCGAATGGCTGCCCTAAAAGTTAACGAATCGCGACGTTTGCAACTAAACCCTCATCAGCAATGATGGGGGTTTTCTTTTGGATTTCTGCGCCTTTAGTTTTGATGGTGCGCAATCTTTTACTGAAAGAGTTTGCACTAAAGTGAAATGGATTGTGGCGTAAGCGCTAGACGGAACAAATCTAACAGATTCACATCAAATATAACTAGAACTATGAGCAATATATTAGCCTTTTAAAAAAGAAGCTGCTCAGATTAAATTATTTCGACCATAAGAATTTAAGTCCGACCTTGCTTGGATGAGCTGCTAGCCTCTGTAGTATTGTTGCCCCATGTAATTGGCTTGCCTCGTACCCATTTCCACCAGGCATTGATACGCCAATAGGATTCGCGTTGACGATAGCCAAGGGGCTCGATTAGCCCAATCAGCCCCAAGCGAATCACTTGCCTTAGGTTTGGAAAGGTATAAATAAACGCATCATTCATCGCCAGGGCATACCAGGAGTAAAAGCCGGTAATGGAAAAGACTAGTAAGCCATAAATGAGGAAGGCTGGAATCGATAGTAATTCAAACAGCATGGCACTCACAAAACATAGAAGACCTAGAAGTTCAAAGATTGGGGCAAAGGATTCAATAAAGACTAAATGGGGGAATGCCATCCAGCCAATCAACGGATTTTTCTGATTAAATGCTAATGCACGGTGATACTTCAAGCTTTGGAGAGCTCCATACATCCAGCGCTCCCGTTGCACCTTGAGGTGCTTCGCATCAGTGGGAACTCGCGTCCAGCAAATGACATCTGGAATAGTCCAGACGTGATACGGAATTTGCCGATTTAAGAAGTGCCGATGCAATGAAAGAATCATATCTAAATCTTCGCAAGCAATGCCTTTGCGATATCCGCCAACCATGATGACTGCCTCACGCTTAAACACTGTTAAGGCCCCACCAATAATCAACAAGCCATCGAGATAGGACCAGCCGGTGCGCCATGAGGTAAACGAGCGTAAGTACTCAATGATCTGAACCGCGACAAAAATGGGCTGGTTCGATTTGCGACGACTCACCTTCTCATCGCGCACAATAATTTCGTTACTAGGGGAGATGGCACCGCCTAATGCAATCAAGCTTGGCTCATCAATGAATTTAACAATCATCTTGCGTAAAGAGTCGGGAGTAATAATGGAATCAGCATCAATGCAGCAAATTAATTCAGTATTGCAATGATCAATCCCGACATTGAGACTATCCGCCTTCCCAGAGTGTTTTTTCTGAATCACACACAGATTAGGATGACTAGAAGATTGGTAGCATTGCAATGGCCTAGCGGTGCTAAGTTTGGAATGCTGCTTAATAGCATAGGGCTCAAGATGATAGTTTTGAATGAGTAAAGAAATGGTCTCATCAGTTGATCCATCATCAACCACAATGACCTGGAAGGCTGGGTAATCGGCAGAGAGGGCGGCAGCAACACTATCCAGAATATTTTGCCCCTCATTGAACGCAGGGATGACAAAGCTAACAAGCGGGGCTTGAAAGCGTTCGAACGGGATTTTCTCGTGATTAATGGCCCGAAACCGAATATGACGAACATGCTTTCGAAATAAAGTAGCGACAACTCCGTACGTTAGTAAGGCCAGTAATAAATGGAGATGAAAAAAATACTCCATGAAACGGATCACCAAACTCATGAAAGATGTTGGGTTCATGGCGCCCTCAAGTAGCGGGTAAATTCTGCTGGAAGTAGGATTGCACTCCTACCAGCGATTAGGTCCTGAAGATCGTTGGGATCTAATTGCAGTAAGCCTGTTAGTGCCTGACTAATGCTGAGTGATTTCTGTTGATAGTAGGCAAGGATGGTTGAAACAGCACCCATACCATCTAGGAGGACGAGAGCCTCAGCTGCGAAGCTGCAGCAGGATGGGTCATCTAAATAGCGAATCAGGATACTGCGGTAATCATCTTGCTTAAGTAATCCAATTGCTTCAATTGCAATTGCATGGTTTTTATGAAAAAAGCTTGCAAATGACCGATCAATTGTCTCTTTGACCTGGATATTTTTAAATAGTCCGAGATCAATCGACGGTGAGACGTTTTCTAGAACTCGTACTATGGCGTAGCAGGCATCAATCGGATGCTTTTGAATGAACTGATTGAGGGCATCGATTTGCAATGAATTGGGCTTGCCTGCCTTGAGAAGCTCCTGAATCAACTCTGTGGCATGAGCTTGTTTGACTTGGTGGCTATGATGTGACTGAAACTTATGGATAATTAGAGTCATACACCCCACAATCCCCAGAATAAACAAGCCGGTCAGGTAAAGGGCGTATTGCAGAAGGGGATCAGAAAGCCACTCGAATTCCAACTTGCACCCCATTGCGTTGATAAAAGTCACCCTGTTTGGCATGCCATACGGCGCCGGTAAGTGCATATTGCTTTGAGAGCCAATAGATCCCATCCACTTGATATTGCTGAGTGTCAATGGTGGTGAGATTGCCAATATTGACGACTGTCGGCTCATGGCCACTGGCATAAGTCAGCCCCAAGCGATTGCCATCACGACCAAACCATTGGATTTGATACTTACTGAGCCAGCCACTTCGTTGATGATTTAGGGTGGAGTAAGTCGCCAGGTAGGCAAGCCTCAAGGAACCTATGTATTTATCAAGTCCAATATTCTGGTTCACTGTGTCGCCATCGGTGTAATTACTTTGCCGTGCGGAAAGAAAATAATTAAATTGTTGGGGTAGTTTGCCAACCCATCCCGCCCCATAGAGTTCTTTAGCTAAGAAAAATGGATTGTGCGTGTATCCACCCTCAACATTGACGACTCCATAGCGGGTTGGGTAGGCGTAGTTTGCATAAATAGATTGATCGGATTGATCAAAGCGATTGGCAT
>JBDLUB010000093.1:0-11964 GCA_039805525.1 Pseudomonadota bacterium
CTAGCATTTTTATCCAAAGCGTGCCAGAGATCACCTTTACGCTCAAGGCATTCAATGGTCTTAGACCAAACGGCCTGCAATCCTTTGCAAGACAGAATTCGCTCTTTACATAACATCGCAAGATTGATAGAGCCGGCGCCAGGAAACCAAACGCCTGCACGCTCAATCCCAAAACGCTTTCGAGCATTCTCTGCCGAAATATATTCCCCCATATCAGCCGTAATGCCCAATTGAGTTAATTTGTTTTGTAATATCTCTTCATCAAAAGGGGTCTCGATCTTAGCAAGGGCAAAAACACCGCGGTGGTCCCATGCGTCAGCACAGTCAAGCTCGACCATCCGATAGGCGGCCAATGCTAAGCGATGTAATTTGCTGGCTGTACGGCCAAGAGCTGGGTGTGTAATTGCGCCATCATGAGCAGATGTCGCTTGGCCCGGTCCAGACGCGCTGTCGACAACACACACTGAGACCCCAAGACGGTGGTATTGCTTAGCAATCGAGGCGCCAGCAATACCAGCACCGATCACCAAAACATCAACTGGCTTGGAAAGCAACCTGCTTATGCTTAAAAGCGATTAGCAATCTTGGTTTTAATTTCGAGCAGCTCTTTTGGCAATCGGTTAGCCAATTTATCAAAAAGCTCTTGGTGCAAATCGAGCTCGACTTTCCAATCATCAGCACGAACCGCGGTAGCTTGATTAAATTGCTCGGGCGACAGAGCTAAACCATTCCAATTGAAATCTACATGACTTGGCGATAAGCCAAGAGGGGTTTCGATTGCGCCCGCCTTGTTTTCAGCACGACCCAAAATCCACGATAAGACGCGCATGTTCTCCCCAAAGCCTGGCCAAATAAACTTACCATTTTCATCTTTGCGAAACCAGTTGACTAAATAAATTTTTGGCAAAATGGCGCCTTCTGCCTCAAGCTTTTTGCCCATATTGAGCCAATGCTGAAAATAATCGCTCATGTTGTAGCCTGCAAACGCAATCATCGCAAACGGGTCGCGCCGTACAACTCCTACCTTACCGGTAATCGCAGCAGTGGTCTCTGAGCCCATTGTTGCGGCCATATAAACACCCTCGGTCCAGTTTCGAGCCTCGCTAACCAAGGGAACCGTATTTGAGCGGCGACCCCCAAAAATAAATGCGTCTAATGGAACCCCTTCTGGGTTGTCCCAATTTGGATCAACGGCAGGGTTGTTGGTGGCGGCTGTAGTAAAGCGTGCATTGGGATGCGCAGCTAAGCGACCGGCTTTGCCATCTTCGGGCGTCCAATCCTTACCCTGCCAATCAATTAAGTGACTTGGTGGGGTCTCTGTTAAGCCCTCCCACCATACATCGCCGTCATCCGTGAGCGCCACATTGGTAAAAATGACATCTTCATTCAATGAGTCGACGCAATTGGCATTGGTCTCACGATTAGTGCCAGGGGCCACGCCAAAATAGCCCGACTCCGGATTAATTGCGTAAAGACGTATCTGCCCAGTTTTTGGATCTTTGCGAGGCTTAATCCAAGCAATATCGTCGCCAACCGTGGTTACCTTCCAGCCCTCAAAGCCTTTGGGGGGGATCATCATTGAGAAGTTGGTTTTGCCGCAGGCCGACGGAAAGGCCGCCGCCACATGGTATTTTTTTCCCTCAGGAGAGGTGACTCCTAAAATCAGCATGTGCTCTGCTAGCCATCCTTGTTCACGCCCCATGGTTGAAGCAATGCGCAAAGCAAAACATTTTTTTCCTAGAAGAGCGTTACCGCCATAACCGGAACCAAACGACCAAATCTCTCGCGTTTCAGGATAGTGAACGATGTATTTTGTTGGGTTGTTGGGCCAAACTACGTCTTTTTCTCCGGGCGCCAATGGCTTACCAACCGAATGAACGCAGTGAACAAATTCGCCATCGGTCCCCAATAACTCAAGAACCGATTTGCCCATACGCGTCATGATGCGCATATTAATTGCTACGTATGGGCTATCGGATAGCTCAACACCAATATGTGCGATTGGAGATCCGAGAGGGCCCATTGAAAAAGGAACGACATACATCGTGCGGCCTCGCATACAGCCCTCAAATAACGGGGTTAGGGTTGCGCGCATTTCATTGGGGTCCACCCAATTATTGGTTGGTCCTGCATCCTCCTGATGGGTTGAACAAATAAAAGTACGGTCCTCAACACGCGCCACATCCATTGGATCTGAAATCGCCAAATACGAATTCTTGCGTTTTTGCGGATTCAGTTTCTTCAGGCTGCCAGCCTTAACCAATAACTCGCACAACGCATCGTATTCGGACTGAGAACCATCACACCAATGGATCTGATCGGGCTGGGTTAGCGAAGCAACTTCTTCAACCCATTGAATCAATTTTGCGTTCTTCACATACGCTGGAACATTTAGATTCACTGTAGCGGGATTGGCTGGTTTATTCATGTGGCCCTCAAACGTAACCGTTTAATTTTTAACAAGATTATTTAATGCGCGAGCAAAAATCCATGACAATTTTAACATTTGTGTAACATTAAATTGACGGCTTATTTCCCAATGCAAAACTCACTAAATATCTTGCCCAAAAGGTCGTCAGGCAGCAGTTTTCCAGTGATTTCACCTAAGCAGTTTTGAGCGCAATGAAGCTCTTCGGCAAACAATTCCAGAGCGCGATTGCCACCAAATCCATGCGTCATGGCTTTTTGTAAATGATCCTTTGCGAGCCCGATGGCGCGAAGATGGCGAGCGCGCGCGGTGTAAATTCCGCCGCCCGCATTACCTTCCCATCCTGCAAAACGTAAGATCGTTTCTTGAAGCTGACTAATGCCCGCGCCCGTTTTTGCTGAAATAAAAATTTGCTTTACGCTTGTCCCGATTTTTGTCTGACCTTCTTTTTGGCTCTCTAGCAAATCCAGCTTATTCATCACATCCAGAATATGAGCGCCTGGATGTACACCCTCCCTGACCGCCTTCTCAATGTCTACGAAATTTGGTTCGGGCGCCTGTGTAGCGTCGTGTATTAATAAAACGATATCGGCTTTGGCAATTTCGTCCCACGTTTGGGCTACGCCAATTTGCTCTACAACATCATTAGACTCCCGAATACCAGCGGTATCAATCACATGCACGGGTATGCCATCGATCGAAATATTTTCGATGATTCGATCGCGTGTCGTTCCAGCAATTGGCGTGACGATTGCTCGTTCCTCTCCGACCAATGCATTTAATAAAGAGCTCTTGCCAACATTTGGGGGTCCTACTAGCGCCAGACGTATTCCGTCGCGCAAAATTTTTCCTTGGCGCGATGTTTGAATAATTTGTTCCAGATCGTTCATGATTTTTTCAAGGCGCTGCTTTGCGTTAGCGGCCTCAATAAACTCGATTTCTTCCTCGGGAAAATCAAGGGTTGACTCGACCAAAATTCGCAACTGTGTGATTTGATCAATCAATTGATTAATTTGTTCGGAAAAGCGTCCCTGCAGGGAAAGGTTTGCGCCTCGTAAGGATGCGTCGCTTTGTGCATTAATGAGGTCTGCAATAGCTTCAGCCTGCACCAAGTCAATCTTGCCATTTAAAAACGCTCTCAATGAAAACTCGCCGGGCCCAGCGAGCATGATCCCATTGGGAGCGCCAAGCTCCATGATGCGATTTAGGACTAATTGCGTGACGCGCGCTCCGCCGTGGCAGTGAATCTCAACCACATCCTCGCCCGTGAATGAGGCGGGTGCCTTAAAGTACAGCAACAAAACTTGATCTATTTGCTCTTGCTGTGCATCTTTTAAAACTAAGTAATGCGCAAAACGAGGTTTAGGCTCATCACCAAGAAGCGCCTTGGCAAGCCCAATAAGATCGGGGCCAGAGGCACGAACAATCCCAACGCCGCCTGCGCCCCGAGGGGTTGCTATCGCAGCAATGGGATTTTTATGCATTCAACCCCAACCCATGGCGGCCTAATTGGCCGGTCGCTTAATAAACATTTGATTAATTTGCCACTGCTGAGCAATTGACAAAATGTTGTTAACCACCCAGTACAAGACCAATCCCGCCGGGAAGAAAAAGAACATGACGGAAAAGACGATTGGCATCCACAACATGATTTTTGCTTGAAGTGGGTCGGGAGGCGTGGGATTTAAACGCGTTTGCACATACATCGATACGGCCATAATGATTGGCAAAATGAAATAGGGGTCGGGTACTGACAAATCCTTAATCCAAAGAATCCATGGTGCATTTCGCATTTCAACTGATGAAAGCAAGACCCAGTACAGAGCAATAAAAACAGGGATCTGAACGACCACCGGTAAGCATCCACCCAACGGTAAGCATCCACCCAAAGGATTAATCTTTTCTTGCTTATAAAGATCCATCATCGCGCGATTTAACTTTTGCGGATCGCCCTTAAATTGCTCACGGAGGTTCATTAAGCGAGGTTGCACCTCTTTCATGCGGGCCATTGATTTATAACTCGCCGCGGAAAGTGGGAAGAAAATTAATTTGATGATGAGGGTCAGAATAACAATTGACCAGCCCCAATTGGCAACGTAAGAATGAATTTGTTCTAAGAGCCAAAAAATGGGTTTAGCAATGACCGTGAGGTAGCCATAATCTTTAATTAAGTCAAAGCCGGGAGCAATTTTTTCCAAGAGCGTTTCCTCTTGGGGGCCGATAAACAAGCGTGTACTTTCAACATGGCTAGATCCTGTTGCAATCGTGGCAATTGGAATTTGTAAGCCAATTCGAAAGAGGTTTTGCTCTACTTTTCCAACGTATACGTCTCTGACCGATTTATCACTTGGTATCCAAGCGCTTGCAAAATAATGCTGCACCATGGCAATCCAGCCGGGCTCACCGGCGGGGATTTGCTTTGGAATATCCGCCTTATTTTTTTCGATATCAGAAAAATTAATCTTGATAAATTTATCTTTATTGGTATACAGTGCCGGACCGGTGAAGGTGCTGTAAAACTCGCTGTCGCTAACCGCCGAGCTATCCCGTACGATTTCGTTATAAAGAACTAGGCCGCCACCACTGGTTTGATTGAGCTGGGTAACCCGGTGTTCAACCTCAATAACATAGCTTCCATCGACCAGAAAATAGGTTTTTTCAAGACGAACCCCACCACGCTCATTCACAAACGTCACAAACGATTTGTTATCAACGCGTCCGCTTTTGCTAACCACAAACGAAACTGTGTGATTTGGTAATTCGTTGCTGCCCGCTGAGATGAGGCCCGATCGAACAAAGTATTGGTTTTGTGGCGTAATTTGCAATAAGGCGACCGGTTTTTGGTCAGGCATTAGTTGCTTCAACAGTTTTGCGCTGATAACACTTGCGCCTGTTGCATTAATTTCGAGCTCTAAGACATCATTTTTTATAGTGTGTTTTTCGCCAGCGGCTAAATTAGCCGCATTAAATATTGGGGGTTGCTGTGGGGCGGGCAGGCTCTCTGCCTTTGGAAGATCAGCCGATTTTTGTGCTTGCCCCGCACCGGCAACCGGGGCTTGGGCCGCGATCGCACCAGGGGGCAGATTTTCAGTTGCCTTGGATGGGCTTGGGGTTTGGCTTGAAGGTGTTAGTGGTGTGGGGCCAAAGAGCGCCTGTCGACCATCATAGATAAGCCAATTGTTATAGAGCATTAAGCCCGAAATCGTTAATACCGCCCAAAGGAGTGTTCGCTTAATGTCCATAATTAATGATTTGTTTGAATTAAGTTTTGTTTCTTTTGCTCATGATCAACTGGATCGTAACCGCCAGCCGACCAGGGGTTGCATCGCAAAATTCGCCAGCTGATTTTACCGATGCTTTTTAACGTAGAGTGTTTCTTAAGGCATTCGCATGCGTAGTCTGAGCAACTTGGCACAAAGCGACACTGCCCACCCACAAAAGGTGACAGGGTGAGTTGATACGCTCTTACAAAATAACCCAGCAATCGGTTCATGAAACCAAACCCTTCAGTTGAGCCTTAAGCTCTAGGTATTCGGAATTACGAAGTCTTCCGCGTGTTGATCCACCCACGGGTTTTTTCAACCGAATGACAAGCCCTGCAAAGTTACCTTGGATCTTGTTGCGTACAAGTTCTCGCGCTGCTCTTTTGAGGCGATTGCGATCTACAGCCCGTTTGACAAGTTTTTTTGCAATTGCAAGACCAAGGTCGGGGGGTAGCTCATTCTTTGATTCGGCATAGATGGCCCAGGCTCCGCTGCTTGTTGGCCTAGTTCGCAAAAGCGCCTGGATGCGTGCCGACTTCAATTCATTACACTGCGAGTCTTTTGCGACCTTTGGAACGACGCGCGTTAAGTACGGCTCTGCCGCCTTTAGTTTTCATGCGAACCCGAAATCCATGAGTTCTTTTGCGACGTGTTACAGATGGTTGGTATGTTCTTTTCATGATTGATCCTAAGAAAACCCTCTATTTTCTCTATTTGTGCTGATAGCGTCAACTTTATATCCGGGTTTTGCCTAATTATTTTCAATAAATGTTCCAGGTGTTTGATTTAAATAAAAGAATCTTGTTTACACACAACTTATCCACAACTTATCCCCTACATTTTTGCTTGTGGATAACTTTTAACACTCGCTACAATCTGATCCTAAATTTCGTATGAGCAAACCAGATCTGCCCCCTCTACTTATGCACCCAAACCCGCTTGGTTTTTGGGACTTGGCCTTAGAAACCATGGCCAAAGAGCTTTCGCCACAACAATTCAAGACCTGGATTCAACCCCTTAAGATTAGGGGTTACGACGAAAGTGAGCGATTACTATTAATTGGTGCGCCCAACCCCTTTAAGCTTGACTGGATCAGGCGCACCTTTTCTACAAGACTCCATGAAATCGCCTCTTCCTATTTTGGAGGGTCGATTAACCTTCAATTTACACTCGCTGCCGATCCATCCAAAAGTACCTCCAAAATGCCCAGCGCCGGTTTGCGCCCCGAGGGCTTAGCCGATGGGGTGGCCAGCACCGCTGCATCGACAGGGGCCGCATTAAATACTGGGGGGTTGGGCGCTGAGTTTGATGACGCTTCCGAAGCCAATATTGGGGCCGGGCTTGCAAACCAATTGGCGCGCGCAGCATCCATCCAGGTTGCCCATAATCCCGGCGCGTCTTATAACCCGATGTTTTTGTATGGTGGTGTTGGTTTGGGCAAAACCCATCTAATCCACGCGATTGGCAACCATCTTCTTAAAGAAAAACCAGATGCCAAAATTCGGTACATACACGCCGAACAGTATGTGTCGGATGTTGTTAGGGCATATCAACAGAAGGCGTTTGATCGCTTTAAACGCTATTACCATTCCCTAGACCTTTTGTTAATTGATGATATTCAGTTTTTTGGTGGTAAGTCGCGCACCCAAGAAGAGTTTTTCTACGCCTTTGAGGCCCTTATTAGTAATGGAGCACAGGTAATTATTACCAGTGATACCTATCCAAAAGAGATGGAGGGCATTGACGAGCGCTTGATTTCTCGTTTTGATTCCGGTCTAACCGTGGCCATTGAGCCCCCCGAACTCGAAATGCGAGTAGCCATTTTGATGAAGAAAGCCGCGGCCGAAGGCATCCCAATGAGTGAGGATGTTGCGTTTTTTGTTGCCAAGCACCTGCGCTCCAACATTCGGGAGTTAGAGGGCGCCTTACGAAAAATTTTGGCTTATGTTCATTTTCACGGCAAGGAGGTCAACATTGAGGTAGCCCGCAGCGCCCTTAAAGACCTTTTGTCAATCCAAAACCGACAGATTTCAGTCGAAAGCATTCAAAAAACGGTTGCCAACTTTTATAACATCAAGGTTGCCGACATGTACTCCAAAAAACGCCCCGCCAACATTGCCCGGCCTCGGCAAATAGCAATGTTTATTGCCAAAGAATTAACCCAGAAAAGCTTACCCGAAATTGGCGAGCTTTTTGGCGGCAGAGACCACACCACTGTTTTACATGCAGTCCGTAAAATTGCCGAGGAGCGCCAACACGATTCTCATCTTAACCACGAACTGCATGTCCTTGAACAAAGTTTGAAAAACTAGCCTGTGGATAAGCCTGTGGAAGGCAAATGGGATAACCCTGTTAATGGGTGATTAATAAGTTTGTGAATAAGTGGTTTGGTTTTTTGAGCCCGAGCTTTGTTCACAATTTATCCATACGTTATACCAAACTTATTCACACCAATTTTTCTCGAAAAGAGCTTGATTTCACTATAAAATTTAACTTATCAACCGAAAAAGACGGCCTTATTATTACTACGATTTAAATATAAAAAGGAATTAAATAACAATGCAGCTAATCAACGCTACCCGAGATGAGTTATTAAAGCCTTTACAAGTTGTTAGCGGCATTGTTGAGCGTCGCCATACCTTAGCAATCTTGGCAAACTTGCTTTTTAAAAAGGTGGGGTCTTCTGTTTCTTTTGTTTCTACTGATATTGAAATACAAATTACAACCAAGGCGAATTTTGGGGTTGGTGATGATGATGTAACCACAACAGTCGGAGCTCGAAAAATTTTGGATATCTTGCGAGCCTTACCCGAGGGCCCTGTAAGTCTTAATCTCAAAGATAACAAGATGGTAGTGCAAAGCGGTAAGAGTCGGTTTTCTCTTCAAACCTTAGCTGCCACCGAATTCCCAGTCATGCAAACCCACTCTGAGACCCAGTCAAATTGGGCAATGAGTCAAAGAAAGTTCCGTCAACTGATTAGCCAGGTTTATTTTGCAATGGCTCAGCAGGATATACGCTATTACTTAAATGGAATGCTCTTGGTTGTTGATGGGAAAGATGTGGTTGCGGTTGCAACTGATGGTCATCGGTTGGCTTATAGCCATGTTGAGCTTGATGCCAGCCCTGTTGGGAATGGGCAAAAACAAGAAATCATTATCCCCCGCAAAACAATTTTAGAGTGTCAACATTTATTACAAGATACGGATGAGGCGGTTGATATTAGCATTAGCAACAATCAAATCAAATTCACTTTTGGGGATATTGAATTAATCTCGAAGTTGGTTGAGGGCAAGTTTCCAGATTACCAGAGAGTAATTCCAAAAGGTCACAAAAACACACTTTCTGTAAACCGCGAAATTTTGCAGGCCGCATTACAGAGAGCGGCTATTTTGACAACTGAGAAATTCAAAGGCGTTCGCTTCTCACTTACAACCAATAAAATCACTATACAGTCTACAAACGCCGAACAAGAAGAAGCTCAAGAAGAAATTGAAACTCACTACACCGGAGATGCTGTTGAGATTGGATTTAATGTTAGCTATCTCCTTGATGTCTTAGCTAACATTAAAAACGAAGAAATTCAAATTAGTCTTGGTGATGCTAACAGTAGTGCCGTTATTACATTACCCAGATCGGAGGCGTTTAAGTACGTTGTAATGCCAATGCGTATTTAAGTTTTGATACCCCAATAAGTTCAAAGAAGAAAATTCATGTCTTTAGAAAATCAAACTAACGAGCAATATGGCGCTTCCTCCATTCAAATATTGGAGGGGTTGGAGGCGGTTCGTAAGCGCCCGGGGATGTATATTGGCGATACCTCCGATGGGACTGGTTTACACCACCTAGTATTTGAGGTTCTTGATAATTCAATTGATGAAGCGCTGGCGGGGTACTGTACGGAAATATCAGTCGTTATTCATACCGACAACTCCATTTCTATTATTGATAATGGCCGAGGCGTTCCAACCGGTATTAAGTTCGACGATAAACATGAACCTAAACGCAGCGCCGCAGAAATTGTAATGACAGAGCTCCATGCGGGCGGCAAATTTGATCAGAACTCCTATAAGGTTTCGGGCGGACTTCACGGTGTTGGTGTTAGTTGCGTAAATGCACTTTCAAAATGGCTGCGCCTAACCGTCCGACGCGATGGCAAGGTCCATCATATGGAGTTTGCTCGCGGTGTTGTTCAGAACCGAAACATTCAAAAAGAAAATGGGGTTGAGATTTCCCCAATTTCGATAACAGGTGAAACCGATTTGCGGGGCACAGAGGTTCACTTTCTTGCGGATGAAGAGATTTTTGGCAACATTGAATATCACTATGAAATTCTTGTAAAACGAATACGCGAACTTTCGTTCTTGAATAACGGCGTTCATATTCGTCTTGTTGATCAGCGTAGCGGCCAAGAAGAGGATTTTGCTTTCTCTGGCGGCGTGCGGGGTTTTGTGGAGTACATCAACCAAACCAAAACTGTTTTGCATCCAAACATTTTCCACGCGCTTGCTGAGCGTCCATCGGATTTGGGCGGCCAAATCACCGTTGAGGTTGCGATGCAATGGAATGATGGATACAACGAACAAGTTCTATGTTTCACCAACAACATCCCTCAGCGTGATGGCGGTACGCATCTAACAGGACTGCGCGCGGCAATGACTCGTGTCATCAATAAATACATTGATGAGAATGAGATTGCAAAAAAGGCAAAGGTTGAGATTTCTGGTGATGATATGCGCGAGGGCCTTACATGCGTTCTCTCTGTGAAGGTTCCGGAACCAAAGTTTTCAAGCCAAACTAAAGATAAGTTGGTCTCAAGTGAGGTTCGGGGCCCCGTCGAGGAGGTGGTAGCCCAGGCGCTTGCAGAATATTTAGCCGAAAAGCCCCAAGACGCAAAAATACTATGTGGCAAGATTGTGGATGCCGCAAAGGCGCGTGAGGCTGCACGTAAGGCCCGCGAAATGACTCGTCGCAAGGGTGCGCTTGATGGGATTGGTCTACCAGGTAAGCTCGCAGATTGCCAGGAAAAGGATCCCGCCAAATCCGAATTGTTTATTGTTGAGGGCGACTCCGCGGGCGGCTCTGCTAAACAGGGGCGCGATCGAAAGTTTCAAGCAATTTTGCCTCTCAAAGGCAAGATTCTAAATGTTGAAAAAGCACGTTTTGACAAAATGCTGGGAAGCCAAGAGGTGGTTACCTTAATTACAGTTTTGGGTACCGGTATTGGTGCTGAGGAATACAAGGCCGACAAATTACGCTATCACCGGATCATTATCATGACCGACGCCGACGTAGATGGCAGCCACATCCGCACCCTGCTCCTAACTTTCTTTTACCGCCAAATGCCAGAATTAATTGAGCGGGGACATGTTTATATTGCTCAACCCCCCCTTTATAAAGTGAAGTTTGGTAAAAGTGAGCAGTACATTAAAGATGATGCCGAACTAAATCAATTGCTGTTTAAGGTTGCGCTCGAGCAGGCCTCTATTGAGACCCCAACAGGGGAGAAAATCTTAGGCCAAGAGTTAGAGGACCTTGCAAAACACTATCAAAATATTCAGGCGGTGGTTGATCGATTGTCAAGAACGATGGATGAGGATGCTCTCAGAGCGGTTGCCGCGGGCGTAACCCTCAATTTTGATACAGAAGCCCTTGCCAATGATTCAGCCAGTCGCCTACGAGAGGCATTCTCACAAAATGCAAATCCCCTATCGATTCCCACGGACATTGTGGTTCAAAAGGAAGAGAGAACCGAACGCTATCGACTGTTGTTATCTAAACGGGTTCATGGTAATTTAAAAATCTCGGTAATCAGCTCTGACTTCGTGGCAAGCGATGATTATCAAAGTCTAATGAATGCCGCCCTATCTCTTGCCGGGAAGGTCCCTTCAGGTAGCCGTGTGCGGCGCGGAGACCCCGAGAAATCCAATAAAGAGAGTGTAATTGCTGATTTCCGCGGAGCGTTTGAGTGGCTTCTCTCCGAGGCTGAGCGCTCGATCAGCCGTCAACGTTATAAAGGTTTGGGTGAAATGAATCCTCAGCAGCTCTGGGAAACAACAATGGATGCAAGCACCAGAAGACTGTTGCGCGTTCAAATCGAAGACGCCATCATGGCCGATCAGGTGTTTACAACCTTAATGGGCGATGAAGTTGATCCTCGACGTGCTTTTATTGAAAAGAACGCTTTAATCGCACGTAATTTAGATATCTAGTCTTATGAAAAATAAAAAGTGTGGTTGGGTTGCTTTGGGTCATGGGGATGGCGGCGCAACGCC
>JBDLUB010000094.1:0-5075 GCA_039805525.1 Pseudomonadota bacterium
TAAAGATGACAACACAGGCGAGGCTCAAGCCTTTGCAGAAAAAGTAGGCATTCCTGTCCTGGCAGCGATTCCTGCGCACGAAGATATTCGTCGTAAGAGTGCTAGCTATGAAATCATCGGCCGTCCTGGTACGCAGTGGGGCCCACTCTTTGAAGAGTTGGCCACCAATGTTGCCGATGCGCCGCCGGTACGACCCAAGCCGCTGAGCCAAGACGATCTCTTGGGACTCTTTTCATCAGACATTACTGGCCGTGACTACGTACTTGAGCCCGCTACCGAAGTTGACATGATGGGTAAAGACGCGGTGGTGAAGAAAACCCTTGAAGTGGTGTACGACAAAGTTTAAATCCATGACAAAGCCCATCATTCCCATCGTGCCCGAGCAGTTAGTCAAGGATCCATCCCAAGGGGATGGCGTGGGATGCCATGCGGGTGAAAAACAAATGATGGACGCTGCAAAGTCTGCGGGCAAAGCGGAGGTATTGCAACGTTATGCGCAGGACTATCCCAAAGGGCCGCATGATCAACCACAAAGTATGTGCCCAGCATTTGGATCATTGCGCGTTGGTTTGCGTATGCGTCGCACCGCCACCATTTTGTCAGGCTCCGCTTGCTGTGTGTATGGCTTAACGTTTACCTCGCATTTCTATGGTGCGCGTCGTAGCGTGGGTTACGTACCATTTAATTCTGAGACCTTGGTCACTGGAAAACTGTTTGAAGATATTCGGGATTCGGTGCACGAGCAGGCCGACCCCAGCAAGTACGACGCGATCGTCATCATTAACTTATGTGTCCCCACTGCAAGTGGCGTACCACTGCAGTTGCTACCTAAAGAAATTAATGGGGTACGCATTATCGGTATTGACGTACCAGGCTTTGGTGTACCAACCCATGCCGAAGCAAAAGATGTACTAGCCGGCGCTATGTTGCAATACGCCCGCCATGAAATCATGGCTGGCCCCGTGCAAGCACCTCGCACTGGTGTGCAAACCAAACCCACGATCACGCTTTTGGGTGAGATGTTCCCAGCTGATCCAGCAGTCATTGGTGCAATGTTGGAGCCTATGGATCTTGCAGTGGGTGCTACAGTGCCAACGCGTGAATGGCGTGAGCTTTATCAAGCGCTCGATTGCAAAGTAGTGGCAGCGATTCATCCGTTTTATACAGCCAGTGTTCGGGAGTTTGAAGCTGCAGGCCGACCCATCGTTGGGTCCGCCCCGGTCGGATACGAAGGCACTGCTGCATGGTTAGAGGCAATTGGTAAAGCAACCAATACTCCACAAGACCGAATCAATGCAGCCAAACACAAAATCTTGCCAGCGATTAAAGCGGTTCTTGGCGCAACCCCGATTCAAGGTCGCATTACTTTAAGTGGTTACGAAGGCTCCGAACTTCTGGTCGCACGCTTACTCATTGAGAGCGGTGCAGATGTTCGCTATGTTGGATCCGCCTGTCCGCGCACTGTATGGAGTGATGCGGACCGCGAGTGGTTAGAGGCAAAGGGTGTACAAGTACAGTTCCGTGCTTCACTTGAGCAGGATTTAGCAGCGATGGCTGAGTATCAGCCCGATTTAGCCATTGGCACAACGCCAGTCGTACAAGCTGCGAAGCAAGCATCAATTCCTAGTTTGTATTTCACAAACCTCATTTCAGCACGTCCTTTAATGGGACCAGCTGGAGCAGGATCGCTTGCCCAAGTAATTAATGCCGCGATTGGCAATCAATCGCGCTTTGATGAGATGAAAGCCTTCTTTGGTGAAGTGGGTGCGAGCCATAATGCCGGTGTTTGGGAAAGCGTTCCCAAAGATCGTCCCGAGTTCAAAGCCGAGACCCGTCGCAAGTTGGAAAAAGCGATCAAGAAGCGCAAAGCCGAGGAGATGATCTGATGTACGTCATTGATCACGATCGCGCTGGCGGCTATTGGGGAGCCGTATATGTGTTCACGGCTATCAAAGGATTGCAAGTCGTGATAGATGGTCCAGTAGGGTGTGAGAACTTACCCGTTACCTCGGTCTTGCATTACACCGATGCCTTACCACCGCATGAGTTACCCATCGTGGTCACCGGATTAGCAGAAGAACAATTGGGGCGCGAGGGTACTGAAGGTTCGATGAAACGTGCTCACGCGACCTTAGATCCTGATTTACCTGCCGTGGTTGTCACTGGATCGATTGCCGAGATGATTGGTGGTGGTGTTACACCTGAAGGTACAGCCATTGCCCGCTTCTTACCGCGCACCATTGATGAAGACCAATGGCAGTGCGCTAATCGCGCAATGTATTGGTTATGGTCAGAGTATGGCATTAAGAATGTGCCGGCACGCAAACCCCGCAAAGAAGGGGAGAAGCCGCGCGTCAATATTATTGGTCCCGCTTATGGCACCTTTAATATGCCCAGCGACTTGGCGGAGATCCGTCGCTTAGTCCAAGGAATTGGCGCTGAGATCAATATGGTGTTTCCACTCGGAAGCCACTTAGCCGATGTCTCACGCTTAGTCGAAGCCGATGTCAATATTTGCATGTATCGTGAGTTTGGTCGCATGCTCTGCGAAGCTCTTGATCGCCCCTATTTACAAGCACCCATTGGTCTGCATAGCACGACCAAGTTCTTGCGCAAACTGGGTGAGTTATTGGATCTTGATCCTGAGCCATTTATTGAGCGTGAGAAGCACACCACCATCAAGCCGATTTGGGATCTGTGGCGCTCGGTGACGCAGGACTTTTTTGGAACCGCAAACTTTGCGATCGTTGCAAATGAGACCTATACCCGCGGAATCTCCCATTTCTTGAGTGAAGAGATGGGATTGCCATGCAGCTTTGCCATTTCTCGTAAGCCTGGTCAAAAAACCGATAGCGAGGAAATTCGAAAGTTAGTCAAAGAGAAGTCTCCACTCGTGCTTTTCGGAAGCTATAACGAACGGATGTATTTAGCCGAGGCGGGTGGTAAGGGTATGTATATCCCCGCATCATTTCCAGGTGCAATTATTCGGCGCCATACTGGCACGCCATTCATGGGATACGCCGGCGCAACCTATTTAATCCAAGAGTTTTGCAATGGACTCTTTGATGCTCTGTTCCATATCTTGCCTTTGGGTATCGAGATGGATAAAGTCGATTCCACCTTGGCGCGCGGTCAAGCAGCGAACGCCTTCCAATGGGATAGCGACGCTCAAACGATGGTTGCCAATTATGTTCAAAAGCAACCGGTCTTGGTGCAAATCTCGGCAGCCAAGCAATTACGTGATCGAGTCGAGCGTGATACCGAATCTTCAGGTGAGGCGCGCGTTACCGCAGAGCGTGTACGCCTGTCTTGTCCTGAGATTGTGCAAGAGAAAGTACCCAACCCCATATCGGAGAAAGTATGAATCTGACTACTTTCTTCTATTCCCAATGTGGCAGATCCATGCCATGTGCCCTTGTCGCGCGGGCTTTGCGCGGTGCTAGCCGAAAGGCTAATTTTGAAGGAGGGATCTCGAATGAGTGATCACAGAGGCTCTATTTCTGGTCTTACCGACGACGAGGCGAAAGAATTTCACCAGTTTTATGTCCAAGGTTTGGTCGGGTTTACTGCAATCGCGGTCATTGCTCACATTTTGGTGTGGGCTTGGCGTCCTTGGTTCTACTGAAATCGGAAGTAACAACGTAAAGGTAACGATATGAAAGATATCCATTTAAACCACTCGGTACAGGAGATCGCTAAGAACGATTCAATCACGTTCAAGACGATTTTTATCTTGTGTTTTGTGGTGTGTTTTGTACTCGCGCTCTTTACTGTGTTCTTACCGGGTCAGTGGAGATCCTGGTTACCAGGATCGGAAGAGAAGTCAATGATCGACGGCGTAAGGTCTGCGGTTTATAGCTTTATGTCGTATTTAACTTAGGAGAAATACCATGTGGAGAATTTGGAAACTATATGACCCATTACGGGCTATGGCTATTCAAGGAATCTTCCTGTTCGGTTTAGCAGCAATGATTCATTTGATTCTGCTAAGCACCGTGCGCTTTAACTGGTTAGATGGTTTAAGTCAAACCCAGTACAAAGCAAAAACAGGTACGGGTTCTGCAACCCCACCAGCAGCACCAGCAGCAAAGTAGTACGCATTATGAAAACCGTGGTGGATAAGACTTGACCACGCATCGAGTCTTATCTACCAATTTAAGGAAGGACTAAAAAATGGCCATGCTCAGCTTTGAACGAAAGTACCGAGTACGAGGGGGAACCCTGGTTGGCGGAGATTTATTCGACTTTTGGGTAGGCCCTTTTTATGTCGGATTTTTTGGTATCACCACGATCTTCTTTACCTTTTTAGGTACCGCACTCATTTTGTGGGGCGCATCACAAGGACCAACTTGGAACTTGTGGCAAATTAATATTGCCCCACCCGATTTGAAATATGGACTCGCGCCTGCCCCGTTGATGGAGGGCGGTCTATGGCAGTTGATTACGATTTGTGCGCTAGGCGCATTTGGGTCTTGGGCCCTTCGCGAAGTGGAGATCTGTCGCAAATTAGGCATGGGCTTTCATGTACCGTTTGCCTTCTCTGTTGCGGTCTTTGGGTATTTCACACTCGTTGTAATTCGTCCGGTATTGATGGGAGCCTGGGGGCATGGATTCCCCTACGGAATTTTGAGTCACCTCGATTGGGTCTCCAACGTTGGCTATCAATACCTACATTTTCATTACAACCCCGCACACATGATTGCGATCACCTTGTTCTTTACGACAACCCTCGCGCTTGCAATGCACGGTGCCTTGGTGTTGTCATCGACCAATCCGCAAAAGGGCGAGTTTGTGAAAACCCCCGAGCACGAAGACACCTTCTTTCGGGATTTGATTGGCTACTCCGTTGGTACCTTAGGAATTCACCGACTTGGTTTGTTCTTGGCATTGGCAGCGGTATTTTGGAGTGCAGTTTGCATTGTGATTAGTGGACCATTTTGGACTCGTGGTTGGCCAGAGTGGTGGGGTTGGTGGTTAAACCTCCCCATTTGGTCATAAGAAGAATCGAGGGATTAGAATATGGACTATCAAAATTTATTTACCCAGGTTCAGGTGGTTGCTGAACCGCATCATGG
>JBDLUB010000095.1:0-5071 GCA_039805525.1 Pseudomonadota bacterium
TTGATGAAGATCTCGAGTTGCGAGCGTGCCTTACTTTGACCAACGTATTCATCGAGCTGTTTTGGACGAAGAGCCCTGTTTCCTCAACCCCAACGACACGGGTTTTGGATGATGAATGCCACAGTCAGGCAGCTGTAGGAGATTTCCTACACATAAATCATCTTTATGCCCTTACTTAAAACAGTTGGCATGCATAGACTCGTTGATATTCGATTGGAGAAAAGCATGAGCCCTAAATCACGGCTTTATAACTTGGTGATGGCATGGAAGAACAAGCCCTTCCGTGAATTGCGTGACATTGAGCGGCCATATTGGGAAAGCCCAAAAGATAAAGAAGAATTTACTCATCGCCTACCCAGAAACTCCGTTGATGAACTTACGTATCGGGGAATTGATTTTGAACCCATCTTCAATCGCTCGGGAAGTGCCCTAAAGGGAGTTTTATTTCGGCCCCTATTAACAGCAAGCTCATCCGAGGTTTTGCGCTTTTGCATGGAAGGGATTGATGCTATTCATTACTGGCAATGCAGCAATCGCATCATCCCCCTCATTCTTCCAATCAATGTATCCAATCTAAAGATTGCATCATGCCTTGATGGGCTATGCGATCTGATTTTAAATTCAAGGCTGCCCATTGGTCTGATTAATATTGGCTTTACAAATCACCAAGCGATCGATAACGAATTAAGCGCTGCCATCACAAAGCTCAGGCGATTGGGAGTGCTATTCCATGCCCTTCAGTTTGATGGAAACCCGAATACCATCAAATTAATTAGCCAGTTTCAGTTTGAAGCCGTTCATTTCGATGCGTCGCACATCCGTGAGACGAACTCTTCGAGCGGCACTCAGTTAATTGATCAAATCCACCTATTTAAGAAGTGGTCCTGCAAAACCTATTTTAGTAACGTGACTTTTGTCCGCGATAACGAACTTGCCTATCAACTGGGCATCGATTATTGCTACGGCAGTCTAATGCTCTCACCCGTCAATCGACATCAAATTATTCATATTCAAGATAGTCGCATTGGTAAGGCACTTTTTTCCATTCAAACATCAAAATAACTTTAACCACAAGGAGACCTGTAATGCGTAATAAAGTGATGTTGATTGATGATCATCCCGCCATGTTGATGGCATTGAAATCCATGCTGTTAAACCAAGTACCGTTTGAGGTAGTGGCCCAAGCCCAAAGCGGTGAAGAGTGCCTAAGTGTTTTGAAAAATGTTCAACCCGATATTGTGATTTTGGATTTGGATATGCCCAAAACCGATGGCTTTGATGTCATCCGAAAAATTGGGATCTCTTACCCCAACATTCGTATCCTAATCCTATCGAGCCTTGATGAGCAGGTGTATGGAGGACGAGTACGCTCTTTGGGTGCCCATGGCTTTGTGAACAAAACAGCTAGCGCCAATATTATTTTGGCAGCCTGCGTTGCCGTTTCACAAGGCTATACCTTCTTCTCAACAGGGCGTAATGGCCATGCGGCCCTATCGGATAGCGAGAAAATGGCATCTATTTCTGACCGAGAATTACAGGTCATGAAATACCTTGGCAAAGGGAAATCCAATGCAGAAATATCGGACCACCTCAATATCAGCAGCAAAACAGTTGCAACCTACAAACATCGTTTATTTGATAAGTTAGGGATCTCCAATATCGCTGATCTGGTTCTCTTTTGTCGCAACAACCACATCATTGAGGGCTAGGATTGGGGCATAGCGCGATGCATTCCTTATTTGGCTGGGTATTTAGCCTAAGCATCGCGCTTTGCTTCCAATGCGCTCACGCTCAAGGAGGCTTTCCCCAATTTACCCTAGCGGAACAAGAATGGATCAAAGCCCATCCAATCGTTCAATTTAGCATTCATGAGAAGTATCGCCCCTACTGGGATAGCGGCATTTATCCCAAACTACTATCAAAGTTAAAAGATTGTTCAGGCCTCGAATTTTCACCAAAGTGGCGCAGTTCTGATGAAGCTGGCATTCATCAAGTTCGTAATGGCGAAGTAAGTCTTGTAATTGATCCCAATCGGAAACTGGAATCGGCAGTTCCTGGCCGACTTACAGAGCCAATCTTTTGGGGACAAGATGTGATGATGGCAACGGAATCGAATATCACGTCTTCATCAAATCCCAAGGTTGAAAAGACCGTCTTTTTTGATCGTGGCTATGACTTTACAGGACCAACGAATCAAGCGCGCCTTATCAATTCACTAGAATTAATCGCTCAAGAGCTATTAACTGGAGAGGCACACTTTGCAGTGATGCCACTGCGCTTGGCGCTATATCTTAGCGAACAGCTCAATCTTCAAAACATACAAATTCGGCCTTTAGGCCACAAGCCATTTGCTTATCGATGGCTGATTGCAGAACAAGATCGCATCCTGCACTCGATTGTTCAAAAATCATTACATGAAGCAGATCCCATCTTCATGGGTGAGCTATTAGCGATTCCATCCTTAGCGCCAAATCGATCGGGATATCTGGCAAATTGGCTCTGGTTTGGCATCGCCGGCTCCTTTGCATTGATTGCATTTCTGATTGGGCACCATATTTGGCAACGTAAGAGGCAATTCCGAACGGAATCCGACCTATTAAACATTGCTCAAGAGGCTAAAGATGCGAGCGATGCTAAATCCGCATTCTTGGCTACCGTTAGTCATGAAATTCGTACACCGATGAATGCGGTCATTGGCGCCCAGGAACTATTGCTGAAGAATAATTCATTGAACCCACATCAACGCGAGTTATTGCAAAGTGCCCACACGTCGGCAGCCTCTTTATTGGGAATGCTCAATCAAGTACTCGACATGGCCAAAATTGAAGCGGGAAAATTTACCGTCGAGCATGAGCCTGTTGATTTAAAGCAAATACTCTCTGAAATTAATCAAACTTTCTTTGGGTACGCGAAGAATAAAGGCCTTCACCTTGCCAGCTTTATTGATCCTAATATTGCCGATGTATTACTGCTCGATCCCCTACGGATTCGTCAAATTCTTCACAATCTCCTCAGTAATGCCATTAAATTTACAGAGCAAGGTCTCGTGTTTTTTGAAGTTCGGATATTGGCTAATGACCATGCAGGCCAATTATTGGAGTTTCGGGTAATTGACCAAGGTATTGGCATGGCCAAACAGGATATTGACCGGGTAAAGATGCCGTTTGAGCAAATTCGTTCTCACCCCTCAACGAAAAGTGAGTCTGGCTCGGGCACCGGGCTTGGGCTGAGCATCACCAATCATCTCATTGAGCTGATGCAGAGCCAATTAATCATTGAGAGTGCGCCCAGTTTGGGAACAAGCATTCATTTTGTCATGGCATTTTCTAGAACTTGTCACCCGATTGAGAATGTTCAACGCTCTCTGAATTCAGCAGGCCATCCTTTGCTTAAAAATAGCAGGGCGCTAATTGTCGAAGATCATCCCGCTAGCCGACAAATCCTTTATTTGCAATTACAAAGCCTTGGTGTTCATGTTGACCAATGTGCTAACGCTAGGGAAGCCCTTGAATGCCTTCATGAGGATGTCTATGACGTGATTCTCACGGATCACTCAATGCCCGGAATACATGGTACGGATTTGGCTCGCATGATTCGCTCGATGGGTTATCGCGATATTGTGATTATTGGCATTACAGCCGATATCTATGCTCAGACTTCACAGGACAAACTCATGCAATCCGGTATGAATGGTGTTCTGATTAAACCAATCCGCCTAGAATGCCTTGAGTCTGAATTACTGAAACAGTTACATTCCCGCCCCACAAAAACACCCATTAAATCTTCAGATACCTCTCTACAGATGAATCACTTGATTCTGGAAGAGGTTTATAAAGTTCAACTTGAAACGCTAGAGACTCTTCAGGGGAAAATTGATCGTAGCTCGCTCATGAGCTTGATTCATAAAATCAAGGGGGGCTCATTACTCAGCGAAGATCAATTACTCTATGATCAATGCGTTCATTTAGAAAAATCAGATGCTGAGCTGAAGGCACTACAGCAATCATTCCAAGAAAGTCTTACCGCTAGCAATCATCGCCTAGACAAACAGATCAATGCGCCTGGTTAATCCAAACGAGCTCATCCGCTAATCTAGGTCTTTTAGCATCAGGGCTAGCGTTTATTCACCGCATCTTTAAAGGACTTGCCTGCAGAAAATTTGACCGTTTTTGACGCTGCAATCTTTATCGCCTCACCGGTCTTTGGGTTGCGCCCCATGCGGGCTGCGCGCGAACCTAAGGAAAAGCTCCCAAACCCCACCAATTGCATCGTATTGCCTTTAGCAACACTCGCCTTGATCGCATCGAGAGCTAAATTAAGCACCTCCTCCGCTTTGGTTTTACTTAAATCCGCCCCATCTGCAATCACATCCACTAAGTCTGCTTTTGTCATGATCTTTTTCCTTTAATTGGGAGTTATTTATCGAGAAGCGAATTGCCATTATTTGGCTAAACTGGATCTCCACGTTTATCCTAGCAAAGATATGCAGAAAATCTGTAAATACTTTTAGACAAAGTAAAAAAATAATGGGATTTATGAACTTTGTTGGGCTAAGTTGTATTTTTTTAACCCGAATTCTAGGGTTAGTACTAACGCTTACTTGCCTCACTGCTTTTCTTGGTAAAGCTGCTGTGGCTCAATCCTCGCTTCCCAGCGGGGTTGAGCAGGCAATTAAACGAAGTGGTATCCCAAAAGATTCAATCAGCATTGCGGTTAGCGAAATTCCATCGGCAGCCAATCCAAAACCTGGTTCACGCACGATCTTGAACTGGCGTGATGAAGTAGCAATGAACCCAGCCTCCACCATTAAATTACTCACTACCTTGGTTGCGCTCGATATCTTGGGGCCAAAGTACCGATGGAAAACTGAACTCTTCACCGATGGTGCGATCAAAAATGGGACCCTAAAAGGCAACATCTATTTTGTGGGTCATGGTGATCCCAAATGGATCCCAGAAGAGCTTGATCGCTTAACGAAACAATTGCGTGCTCTTGGCATCCAACGAATTGATGGTGATTTGGTTTTTGACCGAAGCGCGTACGCCAAGCAAGTGATGGAAGAGGTCACGAT
>JBDLUB010000096.1:0-5042 GCA_039805525.1 Pseudomonadota bacterium
AATATCGCTATTGAGCGTTGCCTGAATCTCCATTGATACTTCTGGCGACATGAATAATTTATCGCCATTAATCGGTGAAGAGAAGGTGACGCCATCTTCCGTAATTTTGCGCAGAGCACCCAAGCTAAATACCTGAAAGCCTCCGGAGTCGGTCAGAATCGGTTTATCCCAGCCCATAAATCGATGCAGGCCACCATGTTTACGAATCACATCCAAGCCAGGTCGCAGCCATAAGTGAAAGGTATTGCCCAAGATAATTTGGGCTTGCATTTCGTGTAGGTCACGAGGGGTAACGGCTTTCACAGTGCCATAGGTACCCACTGGCATAAAAATAGGGGTTTGAACCTCACCATGGGGCAGGCGTATTTTTCCAAGACGTGCGTGGCTATCTGTGTCCTCTTTAATGGATGTGAATTCGAGTGGGCTCATACCCGCATTGTCTCAGGTTCGCCTCAGAAACATAGCATCACCGTAGCTAAAGAATCGGTATCGTTCGCGAATGGCATGTGCATAAGCGTAGCGAATCGCATCGACTCCAGCAAAGGCGCTGACAAGCATGAGTAGGGTTGACTTTGGTAAATGAAAATTAGTGATGAGTGCGTCGACGATTTTGAACTCAAAGCCAGGCGTAATAAATAAATTCGTTTCACCTTCGAGTTGATGGGTGATGGCATAACTTTCAAGTGTTCGTATGCTCGTCGTGCCCACAGCGATCACCTTGCCCTGATTTTGCTTAGTACGCTCAATTACTTCTATCGTATTTTTCGGGATCGAGTACCACTCATAGTGCATTTGATGGAGCGCCAAGTCTTCATGCCGAACCGGAGTAAATGTCCCTGCGCCAACGTGTAAGGTAATAGCTGCTTGTTGTACCCCATGATTCCGTAGGCGCTTGAGTAGAGCCTCATCAAAATGTAAGCCCGCGGTTGGGGCTGCTACCGCTCCGGGTTTTTGAGCCATCACCGTTTGGTATCGATCCGCATCCTCTTCATCGGGTGTGTGGCTAATGTATGGAGGTAACGGGAGCTCACCATAGCTTTCCAATACGGACATCGCATTCTCAGGAAATACAATTTCGTAAAAATCACTATTGCCACCAATATTGACTCGACCATTCACTACAAGTTCTGGAGCGGTCTCAGGCGTGACTGAATCGGAATGGGCGCGCAGGCGAATTGTCCCACCAGGTTTTGGTACCTTAGACGCACGAATTTGAGCAATTGCTTGATTAGGCCCCGTAATTCGTTCAATCAAAACCTCAACTTGCCCACCCGTTTCCTTTTGACCAAACAGGCGGGCCGGAATAACTCGGGTGTCATTAAAAATGAGGAGATCGTTTGGACCAATTAATTGGACAATATCGGTAAATGAACGATCAATGCACTCAGGTCTCCCATCCGCAGTCTGCGCCAGCTCCAAGAGCCGGCTGGCTGATCGTTGCGGCAGTGGGTGCTGAGCTATCAGCTCAGGCGGGAGGTCGTAGTTGAAGTCGGATAATTGCATGGCATTACTATCGGTGTTGGGATTCTAACCATGAGAGCCAAGTCCAACACAAAAGCACCCAAAACACCGAGCCGTGAGGGGTCTCCTAACCTGCTCGAGAAAATGGGGCTCACTACGCCTGCCGCATTGGCTCTTCACCTGCCCATTCGCTATGAGGATGAAACCGAGCTGTGGACGATTGACGAGGCCTGTGCATTAGGGTTCCAAGGACCGATTCAAACGCAAGGGCGAGTGATTCGTAGTCAGGTGGTTTATCGACCCCGTCGACAGCTTTTAGTTACGATCGAGGACGATGCGGGTACCTTAAACCTTCGTTGGTTAAATTTTTATCCCAGTCAACAAAAACAAATGGCAGTCGGGGTGCATGTACGGGTTCGTGGTGATATTCGGGATGGCTATTTCGGCCCAGAAATGGTTCACCCGATGGTGCGCGTCGTATTGCCTGATGCACCCTTACCCAAAAGCCTAACTCCGGTGTACTCGGTTATTGCGGGAGTGAGTCAGGCCAAAATTCGTAAGGCAGTACTCAATGCCTTGAGGGATCCCAGCTTGGAGGTATGGTTGGCAGAAACGATTCCACAAAGTGCTTTAAGTCCTAGTGCACAAAGCGTGATGCAGTGGAGTTTGCGCGATTCCATCTATTATTTACATCAGCCACCGGTTGATGCCGACACTCAATCTATCATTGAGCGAACCCATCCTGCTTGGCGTCGGGTGCAATTGGAAGAACTCCTTGCGCAACAAATTTCTTTAAAGCGAGCGCATGCTACTCGCAGAGCGCGTCCTGCGCCGCCAAAACAATCGAACTCGCTAAAGGAATTAGAAAACCTTCCTTTGCAACTGATGCGCTCTCTGGCATTCGAGCTGACCAATGCACAGCAACGAGTATGGTCGGAGATTACTCATGATTTGAAGGAGCCATTTCCGATGAATCGTCTTTTACAGGGCGATGTTGGGAGTGGCAAAACCATCATTGCAGCTCTAGCTTGTGCACAGATGGTGGAGCACTCGTTTCAGGCGGCCATCATGGCGCCTACTGAAATTTTGGCAGAACAGCATTACTGGAAATTTAAGGAGTGGTTTGAGCCACTTGGTGTTTGTGTGGTTTGGTTGTCGGGCGGCATGAAAGGGAAAGAAAAAAAACACGCACAAGAAATGATTGCATTGGGTACGGCTCAAATCATTGTGGGTACGCATGCGCTCATTCAAGATGCTGTTCAATTCGCTGCGCTGGGATTGGCAGTGATTGATGAGCAACATCGTTTTGGGGTTCGCCAACGCCTGGAGATCACTCAACGTATTGGCTCAGAAACCTACTACTGTCACCAACTGATGATGTCTGCCACCCCGATCCCGCGAACCTTAGCAATGACCTATTATGCCGATCTGGATGTCTCGGTCATCAACGAGTTACCGCCGGGACGACAAACAATTACTACTAAATTGGTGAAGGATGGAAGACGTCAAGAAGTAATTGAGGGTTTGAAGCAGTGGTTGCAAAAGGGCCTTCAGGCCTATTGGGTTTGCCCGCTGATTGAAGAGTCAGAAGCCTTGCAATTACAAACAGCAGTTGCTAGTTATGCTGAACTATCTGAATATTTATCCGAATACAAGTTGGCTTTAATTCATGGGCGTCTGAAAGCGGATGAGAAGGCCGCCATTATGGCCGCCTTTAAAGCGGGTCAGGTTGATGTATTGGTGGCAACTACGGTGATTGAGGTGGGGGTAGATGTTCCTAATGCTGCCCTCATGGTGATTGAACATGCTGAACGCTTTGGATATGCACAGATCCATCAATTGCGAGGTCGTGTTGGCAGGGGCTCTAGTCAATCGGCTTGCATCTTGATGTACTCCGAGCCTCTATCCTTGGCCGCTAAAGAGCGATTACAGACCTTGCGCGAGGTTTCTGATGGATTTGTAATTGCGGAGCGCGATCTTGCTTTGCGTGGCCCTGGTGAGCTTTTAGGAGCCAGGCAGTCGGGTGAGGCCATGTTGCGCTTTGTTGATTTGCAGCGCGATGCCTGGTTAATTCAGATTGCACAAGAGCTCGCCGAGCATTGGTTGCGCGACTACCCGGAGCTAGTCGAGGCGCATTTGGGCCGCTGGCTGGGTTCGCGCACAGATTTTCTAAAGGCTTGATAATAAGCATATGACCTTAACCGAACTTCGTTACATTGTTGCAGTTGCTCGTGAACGCCATTTTGGACGTGCGGCTGAAGCCTGTCATGTATCACAGCCCACTTTATCGGTTGCTATTAAAAAGTTAGAAGAAGAATTGCAAACCCAAATATTTGAGCGCACCAGTTCAGACGTAGCTCTCACTTCGCTTGGTGCCGTCATTATTCAGCAGGCACAGCGGGTACTCGAGGAAGCCAACGCACTCAAGCACCTTGCAAAGCATGGACAGGATCCCCTATCTGGACCATTACGACTTGGTGCAATTTATACCGTCGCCCCTTATTTACTACCCAGTCTCGTTCGCGTAGCGCGCGACACCTTGCCAAAGGCCCCATTATTTTTAGAAGAAAATTTTACGGTCCGTTTAATCGAGATGTTGCGTCAAGGAGAGCTTGACTGTGCCATTTTGGCGGACCCATTTCCAAGTGCTGGCTTGGATTTTGTTGACCTGTATGAAGAACCTTTCTTAGTGGCGATCCCTAAGGGACATGAATGGTCAGACCGAAAATCGATTGGCCAAAAAGAACTGAAGGAACAAAATACCTTACTGCTAGGTGCTGGGCATTGCTTTCGGGATCACGTGCTGGGCGTTTGCCCAGAACTCAATCGATTTGGCACGGGCCTCACGCTTGGAGAGCATCGTAGCTTTGAGGGGTCCTCTTTAGAGACCATTCGACAGATGGTCGCCGGCGGAATCGGAATTACCGTCTTGCCGCGCACCTCAGTTAGCAATCCAAATGATCGCGACGGATTGATCCTTTATATTCCATTTGAATCACCTGAGCCAACGCGGCGTGTAAGTTTGGTCTGGCGCAAAGGCTATCCACGGGTTGAGGCCATGAAGGCGATTGCTCGGACCATTCGAGCGTGCGATTTACCTGGAGCGAGGTTGCTCTGATTTCTGAGCGTTTGCAGTCGTATATCCATCTGGTGCGCTTGGACAAGCCCATCGGTATTCTTTTGCTACTGTGGCCAACACTTTGGGGCCTTTGGATTGCAAGTGATGGCTTTCCAAACCCAATCATCTTATTAATCTTTTCTTTGGGAACGGTCTTGATGCGCAGTGCTGGTTGCGCGATTAATGACTATGCTGACCGTCATTTTGATAAGCACGTAGAACGTACACAGCATCGCCCACTCACCAGTGGAAAAATATCCAAATACGAGGCAATTGCAATAGCCGTGATCTTGGCATTGATCTCATTTGGATTGATTCAGCCTTTAAATGGCTTGACCAAGCAGTTATCGGTTGCGGCAGTTCTCTTAGCAGCCATTTATCCCTTTACGAAACGCTTTTTTTCAATCCCTCAAGCAATCCTTGGTTTGGCATTTGGTTTTGGTATTCCCATGGCGTTTGCAGC
>JBDLUB010000097.1:0-5033 GCA_039805525.1 Pseudomonadota bacterium
CAACACTCTGTAGTAGAACTTCAGAGGGTTAATAACCTCTGGAAAATCACCACCAAAGAACACGGCCAACTTCCTGAAGCATTTGAGTACCTTGTCCTAGCGATTCCATCGGCGCAGGCTGAACGCTTAATCGGTCAATACTCAGCTAGCTTAAAAGCGATTTGCCAGGAAGTGGTAATGCTACCCTGTTGGACACTGCTTGCTTATCTAAAGGAGCCCCTCAATTTGCCATTTGATGGTGCGTTTACTGAGGGCAGTGCGTTTTCCTGGTTAGCGCGTGATAACTCCAAGCCTAATCGACCTGTGTATGAGACCTGGGTAGCACAAGCGAGTCATGCTTGGTCAGCAGAGCATGTAGATCGTACCCAGTTTGAGATCGAACCCATTTTGATTAAAGCATTTCAGGAACTGACTGGGGTGGAGCCTGATTTACACCAAAGCCATTTATGGCGTTATGCCAAACTTGAGGAAGCCAATGAACGTGAGTTTGGCATCGATCCATCGATTGCGGTGGGGCTGTGTGGCGATTGGTTAAAGAACTCCACCATCGAGGGAGCTTGGCTAAGTGGCTATCGTCTGGCAGAGCAACTAAAGCAGACTCTCTAATTACCAGGGAATTACTTCTCCACTGTAGGACCGAAATGTTCCGGAGTCCTCGGTATTTACTTTCAACAAAACGGTTAGGATTTCATTGGCGGCTTGTTGTGGATCGCGACCAATTTCTTCACCCCGAAATGGCTTGGATAAATTGGAGTTGACGGTGCCAGGGTGGATCGCAATCAAGGCAAGCTTGGGCATGGTGCGTTTAAGCTCAATGGCAGCAGTCTTAATCAGCATATTAAGAGCCGCCTTGGATGAGCGATAGCTATACCAACCCCCTAAACGGTTATCGCTAATACTACCCACCTTGGCTGATAGGGTGGCATAAATAGCGCCCGCTGGATTTAAGAGCTTCGTGAACTGGCTGATGGTGAGTGCCGGTCCAATTGCGTTCACTAAAAACTGCTCCTGCAGTTGCTCAGCTCGCAAATCCGCTAAACGCTTTTCGGGGGAGACGTTCTGATTGTGCAAAACCCCGATGGTATTAATGATTAGATCAAAGGGTTGATGAAGCGCTAAGTGCTCTGCTGCTAAAGCGATCGTACTTGGGTCAGCGTAATCGATGGAAGGCACAGATGCCCGATGAATACCGATCACCTCGGCACAGTTGGAATGCATTTGCAGTGCAGCCACTAAGGCAGAGCCGATGGTTCCAGAGGAGCCAATCACAAGGGCTCGAAACGGTTTTTGGAGCAAGGACATGCGGCGACTGTACCTGATTTTGTAAATTCGTGTTTAATCCAAGACATGCATACACTTCATCCATCTGATCTATCGCGTATCGTCGAAATGGCCTGGGAGGACCGTACACCCTTTGAGGCAATACATGAGCAATTTCAGCTAAGTGAGCCCGAGGTCAAAGCTCTGATGCGCAGTGTCCTAAAGCCGAGTTCCTATCGCCTCTGGCGCGCGCGAGTCACCGGACGACAAACCAAGCATCGGCAATTGCGTGACCCAGATGTGAAGCGTGCGTACTGTCCAACCCAATATAAACACAAATAAAGCTATGAACCCCAATCTCAGTCTTTATCTGGTGTCAGCCATGATTGGCATCATGGTGTTCTTCACCATTGCAGTGGCGCCAACGGTCTTTAAGGTCTTGCCGCAAGAATGGGCAAGCAAGTATGTAAGAAACTTCTTTCCTAAGTACTACGCCTTCTTAGGAGCGGTCTCCATCATCGCCTCTTTCTTGGCAACTGATACCGTCAGTATGAGTTTATTAGTAATATGTGCCGCCTTATTTTTCATCTCCCTCTGGGTACTCACACCCGCCATTAACCGCGCATCGGATCAAGGACAAAAGAAAAAATTTGGTGTTCTGCATGGCTTAAGCGTGGTGGTGAACTTTATCCAGCTCGGGATCTTTGTTTATCTAGTTTGGTAAGCTCAGGACCTGCCCCCAAGGGAACTTACAAGTTTAAACACGATGAATAATTCCCCTAAAAATAGTCAACCAATTCGCTCTAAGCATATTTATGAAATTCCTGATAGCGTAACCCTATTGTCATAAGGAGTACTACGCATGAAACGCATTTTTCTCTTCCTAATTACCAACCTTGCCATCATGTTGGTGATTACGATCATCATCAATATCTTTGGCTTGGGCCAGGTCTTGGATGAGCAGGGCGTTGGCCTGGATCTCACCTCGCTGCTGATGCTCTCGGGCGTGGTGGGCTTCACAGGATCGTTCATTTCGTTGGCCATGTCCAAGTCGATGGCTAAACACTCCACCGGTGCCTATGTCATTGAGCAACCCCGTAATGAACAGGAGCAGTGGCTTGTTAATACAGTGGCTCGGCAGGCCAGGGAAGCGGGTATTGGCATGCCCGAGGTGGCAATCTACGACTCGCCAGATATCAATGCATTCGCCACCGGGATGATGCGCGATAGCTCTCTCGTAGCAGTCAGCACGGGCTTATTGCGTGGCATGACCCGCGATGAGGCAGAAGCGGTACTGGCCCATGAGGTCAGCCACGTTGCCAATGGCGATATGGTGACCTTGGCACTGATTCAAGGGGTTGTTAATACCTTTGTTTTCTTCCTCTCGCGCGTAATCGGTCATATTATTGATCGGGCAGTCTTCAAGACCGAGCGCGGTCATGGCCCGGCATATTGGATCACCACCGTTATTGCTCAGTTGGTCTTGGGTATCTTGGCGAGTGCGATCGTAATGTGGTTTAGCCGCCAGCGGGAGTACCGTGCTGATGCAGGGGCAGCCTATCTAGAAGGCAAGCAAAAGATGATTCGGGCGCTGGAACGCCTGCAAAAATCGATTAACGAGCCTCATTTACCTGAACAGTTAGAGGCCTTTGGTATTTCGGGTGGCATGGGCACTGGTCTCAAGCGTCTCTTCATGAGTCATCCTCCACTGGATGAGCGCATTGCTGCTTTGCGCAATATGGCCGATTAAACCCCGATGGTTGGCGGTTTACCGCCAACCATCACATCCCTTCAAAAGTAAGCAATTTCCCCAGAAAAACCAGTGTTATTCAATTAGTCTGTACTCGTACTAAAATAGTACGCATACAGACTAATTGGAAATACCATGAGTTACCTCCGCTTTATCCGTAGCCTAGCAAGTACGTATCAAGCCTTTGAGTCCTACTCAACCAAGCACATCAAGGCTATGGGGCTCACCATGACCCAGTTTGATGTGATTGCCACTTTGGGTAATCAACCACCGATGACCTGCAAGGAGTTGGGTGAGAAGACCCTGATCTTGAAGGGAACGATGACCGGCGTGCTCGAACGCTTAGAGCAAAAGGGCTTGATTGCAAAGATCCCCAATGCCGAGGATGGCCGTAGTTATCGAATTGGATTGACCAAAGCGGGCGAGCGCCTCTTCAAGAAAGCCTTCCCTGAGCATGTGCAGTATTTGGAGCAGGGCTTTGCCAAGTGCAGCACGAAGGAACTCAATCAAACCATCGAAGCCTTAGACCGAATTCGTAGTCAGTTTATTTAATCCCAATCAACCTAAATTATCAGGAGAGAACATGTCAAACATTGCAGTTGTATTTCATAGTGGCTATGGCCATACTCAAAAACAAGCTGAGGCCGTTGCCAAAGGCGCAAACGCAGCATTAATCGCCATTGATGCCGACGGAAACATTACTGAAGCCCAATGGGAAATATTAAAAAACGCCAAAGCAATTATCTTTGGCTCACCCACCTATATGGGCAGTGTGAGTTGGCAGTTCAAGAAATTTGCAGACGCAAGCTCAAAACCCTGGTTTGGTCAGCAGTGGAAAGACAAGATCTTTGGTGGCTTTACCAACTCAGCCACCATGAATGGTGACAAACATTCCACCTTGCATTATTTCTTCACCTTGGCGATGCAACACTCGGGTATCTGGGTCGGCACCGGCCTCATGCCATCGAATGCCAAGTCCGCAAAGCGTGATGATGTGAACTATGTCGGCTCTTTTGCCGGCGCCATGATGCAAACCCCATCCGATGCCAGTGCGGATGAGGTCAACTCTGGTGACCTCGAGACCGCGCGTCTATATGGTGAGCGGATTGCAAAAATTGCTAGCCAGTTTCACGCTTAAATCATGATGCAGATTCGTAAATCGCAGGAGCGGGGCTATGCCAATCATGGTTGGCTTAAGAGCTTTCATTCCTTCTCCTTTGCCAATTACTACGACCCTAAATTTATGGGCTGGGGTAATTTGCGTGTGATCAATGAGGATCGTATTGATCCAGGCACAGGCTTTGGTGAGCACAGCCATCGGGATATGGAGATCATTAGTTATGTTCTCTCAGGCGAGTTGGCACACAAAGACAGTATGGGCAACGTCAAATCCATCCCGCCTGGAGATATCCAACGTATGAGCGCGGGTACGGGCGTCACTCATAGCGAGTTCAACTATGCCAGGGATCAGACCACCCATTTTCTGCAAATTTGGATCCAGCCTAAATTTACGGGTGTCAAACCAGGCTATGAACAAAAAACCATTCCAGCCCAAGATAAAGATGGCAAATTACGCCTCTTAGCCTCAATCGATGGAGCAGAGGACTCGATCACCATGAACGCGGATGCCAAGCTCTATGCCGGAACCTTTGATGGTGATCAATCAGCAATCCTCAAACTGGATCCAAGTCGCAAAGCATATGTGCATCTCATCAAAGGCACCCTGATAGTGAATGGTCAACACTTAAGTGGTGGCGACGCCGCCATGATCGCTAACGAGTCAAGGATTGAGATCAACCAAGGTGAAAAGGCGGAGGTGTTGGTCTTTGATCTTCTGTGAATTACACTCAAGCATTAATAGAACTTATTTGATCTTATGTCACCCAGCTCATCTAAACTCGTTCGCCTATTCTTAGCCGGACTCTTAGCGGCATTTCCTCTGATTGCAACGGCTCTCCTGATTGCCTTTGTGGTGGGGATTGTGATTCGTTGGCTTGGACCATCGAGCGCCGTTGGTGGTGTG
>JBDLUB010000098.1:0-5032 GCA_039805525.1 Pseudomonadota bacterium
AAGCCGAAAGAGCGCGCCACTAACTTAGCTTTATTAAAACGGATGTATCGTCAGTGGCCATTCTTTCGAACTCTCTTATCGAATATGGATATGGCTTTATCCAAAGCAGACCTTGATCTGGCAGCTCTTTACAGTGAACTGGTCACTGATACGCGCTTACGCAAAAAGATCTTCGCGGCCATGTGCGAGGAGTGGGATAAGACCATCGATGCACTCGTTCAAATCACGGGCGAGAAGCACCGCCTCGCTAATAACCCAATCTTAGCCCGGTCGATTCGTCATCGCTTTCCTTACATCGACCCCTTGCACCACATTCAGGTTGAGTTGGTTAGACGCTATCGTGCTGGACAAAGCGATGAGCGGGTCAAGCGCGGTATCCACTTATCCATCAATGGCATTGCATCGGGCTTACGAAATACAGGATAAAGCCATCTATCACTTATGGTGATCGGCGGGAAGCTCAACACCGCATGCGCGACAGTATTTATCTGTGGCATTGAGATCATCGGCTAAGCAGTTTGGGCAGGTTCTTGGATCTAAATCAGGCCGATGGCGCCGCAGTGCCATTTCACTTGTCACAATTCCAGTGGGAACTGCTAAGGTACCCCAGCCCATGAGCATCATGGTTGATGCAATCAATTTACCAAGGTCGGTTTTGGGTGTGATGTCACCAAAACCAACAGTAGTCATGGTCGTAATCGCCCAATAAATGCTTATTGGAATACTTGTGAACCCATGTTCTGGACCCTCAACTACGTACATGAGTGTGCCCATTACCATCACAACCATCAGAACGACCGACAAAAACACCATAATTTTGCGCCGACTAGCTGCTAGAGCATTCGCAAGATGGTTATATTCCACCAAGAAACTGGTGAGCTTGAAGATCCGGAATATGCGTAAAAGACGCAGAACCCGAACATCAATCAGTGAATGCAACTCCGGGAAGAAGAGTGCCAGGTAGGTCGGTAAAAATGCGATGAGATCAATGATTCCAAAAAAGCTCAGCGCATACTTGCGTCGATCGGGAGCACAGTAGAGTCGCGCAAGGTATTCAACGGTGAAGATGAAAGTAAAAAACCACTCTAAGGCAAAGAGAATCGAGTGAAAATTGGCTGATATGCTTTGTACACTATCGAGCACCACTACCAAAATTGAGACTAGGATGATAAAAATCAAGATCCGGTCAAAGAGTCGGCCGGCATGGGTATCGGACTCAAAAATAACCCGATACAAGGTCTCTTTCAGAGTCTGTTCTTCATGGATCTGAGGCTTGGCGGTCATATCGGCCTTGGGTGTTCAAAACAATTAGAATAATGGTTTACCAAGTAATCATTAATTTAGCCTAAATACGAAGGAATTTGCATGCCAGGCCTTTTGCCCAATGTAGACCCGGATGGTCTATTGGAATTCTCGGTAGTCTATACCGATCGTTCTTTGAATCACATGTCAGCGGAATTTAAGAAAGTTATTACTGATATTTCCGCAATTCTCAAGGATGTTTACAAAGCGCATTCCACCGTCGTGGTACCTGGAAGTGGGACCTATGGCATGGAGGCAGTGGCACGGCAGTTTGCTCCTGGCAAAAAATGTTTAATTATTCGTAACGGCTGGTTTAGTTATCGGTGGACGCAAATTTTTGATCTTGAACAGTTCACTCAAGATGTTCATGTCATTAAGGGCCGCCAAGTCGAACAGACTGCGCAAGGCGCGTATGCACCCCCTCCAATTGAAGAGGTTGTCGCCTTTATTCAGAAAGAAAAGCCAGACGTCGTATTTGCTCCGCATGTCGAAACGTCCGCTGGAATTATTTTGCCACCCGAGTATTTGAGAGCTATTGGTGATGCGGTGGAATCCGTTGATGGATTATTTGTCTTGGATTGCATCGCTTCTGGTGCAATGTGGGTTGACATGAAGGCTAGCAAAGTGGACGTCTTGATTAGCGCACCGCAAAAAGGGTGGAGTAGCTCTCCATGCTGTGCATTGATTGGTCTCTCCGAGCGTGCACGGCAAAAAATTGAGCATACTCAAAGCAATAGCTTCTCAATCGATCTTAAAAAGTGGTTACAGATTATGGAGACCTACGAGAAGGGTGCGCATGTGTATCACACCACCATGCCAACCGATGCACTGAAGATTCTGCGTAACGCCATGAAAGAGACTCAATCGCACGGATTTGATTACCTCAAGCAGCAGCAGATTGAGTTGGGTACTAGAGTTCGAGCATTAATGGTTGCCAAAGGTTTCCCAAGCGTAGCCGCAATAGGTTATCAAGCTCCGTGTGTTGTAGTTAGTTACACCACTGATCCTGACATGCAATCTGGCAAGAAGTTTATGGAGGTGGGTCTGCAAACTGCAGCCGGTGTGCCATTGCAGGTGGGCGAGGGCCCTGAGTTTAGGACCTTCCGTATCGGATTATTTGGTCTCGAGAAATTACTTCATATTGAGCGCGCCATCACGCATCTTGAAGCTGCGATGGACAAGATTACGGCGAAGTAATTACTTTTCGATTTTTAAGACGGCAAAGGCAGCCTGGAGGCGCTTGGAGTAAATCTCCTTTAGCGCCTTTACTTTTTCAGGGGTCCACGACCAAAAGCCATGCAAAGCCTTGGTGCCTGTTTTGCCACTCTTAACCATATTCAGGATCGATTCCGGCATCGCAGTGTCATTGCAAAGCGCTGGATAGATCTCCTTGGCGGCATTGCAATTGACATCCCAACCCGATAATTCTTTCTGAGTGATGGGTCCAACTGCAGCATACCGAAATCCAAAGCTGTAACGGACCGCATCATCCACATCCTCCGGCGTTGCAACACCGCGATCAATTAAGTGGAGCGCTTCCCGCATTAAGGCATGCTGAATACGATTAGCCAAAAATCCTGGAATATCTTGTTTGACCAGAACGGGCTTTTTATCAATGGATTGATAAAAGGCATACACTGTATCCGCAATCCTTGGATCGGTTTTCTCGCCCAATACGATTTCGACCAGAGGGACTAGTTCTGCAGGCATAAAGTAATGGGCCCCCATCATACGATGGGCTGTTTTTAAACCCTGTGCAATTTTGCTAATTGGGTAGGCGGAGCTATTACTCCCAATCGGTATCTCTTTCGGAACACGTTGGTCTAAAAAACGAAATAAGGCTTGCTTGGTTTGCAAATCCTCAATAATTGTTTCCACAATCCAGCAGCAGTCAGTCCAGTCGCACCATGTATCAATTTCGCCAGCGCGAGATGAACCTGCAGCATCATGTTTGTCCGATGAGCATAAGGCGATGGCACCCTCTAAGCATTGTTGCGCCTTTTCTTTAGTACGACCCAAAACTACAACGGGGACGTCTGCTCCCAAGAAGCCGGCTGCAATCCCGGTTGCCATGGTGCCAGTTCCAATTACCGTTACATAAGCCATTAAAAGCCCCTATTAAGCGTCATGAAATAAATGAGAGTCTAATTCCTTTTGGCAACTGTCAGCCTGGCTTGACAGGCTATTGCATCCAATTGGTCGAGTAGAGAATATCCCATGCAGGTCAAGGCAAGTGAGCTCTGAAACTGGTATAAATGGAACTTCGCTTTTTTAAGCCATTGCCATTGATAACGATAACGACAGACAAACTATGCTGAAACTTGATCAACATCCATCCGGTAGACATTTTTTACATATTCCAGGACCCAGTCCAGTTCCATCCAGAATCTTGCGTGCGATTAGCTATCAAACTATTGATCATCGCGGTCCAGAGTTCGGTGAGTTAGGACTCCAATTATTGGCTGGTATGCAAACCATCTTCAAGACCAAGCATCCAGTGATCATTTATCCAAGTTCGGGAACTGGTGCGTGGGAAGGCGCTCTCGTAAATACCCTGTCAGCTGGTGATCTTGTCCTAATGTACGAGACCGGTCATTTTGCAACCCTTTGGAATAAGTTAGCTCAACGTCTGGGCATTAAAACGGAGTTCATTGGCTTACCCGGTGCCGAAGGTTGGCGTCATGGGGTTGATGCAGCCAAAATTGAAGAGCGCCTCAAGGCGGATACTGGCCATCAAATTAAGGCAGTCTGTGTGGTTCATAACGAGACCTCAACGGGTGTTACCTCCAATATCGCTGCAGTGCGTAAAGCCATTGATGCGGCAAAGCATCCTGCGCTTTTAATGGTTGATACGATCTCGGGTTTGGCATCTGCTGATTTTCGTCATGACGAGTGGGGCGTTGATGTAACGGTGAGTGGATCGCAAAAGGGCTTGATGCTCCCACCGGGTATCGGATTTAATGCGATTTCACCAAAAGCGCTGGAAGCCAGCAAGCGTGCCACCTTGCCAAAAGCCTATTGGGCTTGGGATGAAATTCTAGAGTCCAATAAGACGGGTTATTGGCCTTCAACGCCCGCAACTAATTTGCTCTATGGCTTGCACGAGGCGATTGATATGATTTTGAACGAAGGCATGGACAATGTATTTGCTCGCCATCAACGCCTTGCCAAGGCTTGCCGTGCTGCGGTTGAGGCATGGGGCTTGGAAGTGCAGTGCAAAGATCCTGCGGTTTACTCGCCAGTATTGACTGGTGTGCGCACCCCAGAGGGTGTGGATGCCGATGCCTTGCGTAAATTAATCTTTGAACGCTACAACTTGTCCCTTGGTACAGGCTTGGGTAAGGTAAAAGGTCAGCTATTCCGCATCGGACATTTGGGCGACTGCAATGAGCTATCGTTGCTTGCCGCTATCAGCGGATGCGAAATGGGTATGAACCGTTTTGGCATCAAACTCAAAGGTAGCGGTATTCTTGCGGCCCAAGAGGCCCTGCAGTAACTACGATTGATTGAGTTGTTTACGTAGCGCTTCGATCTCCTCTAGGAGGTCAAGCGCCAAAGCAACCCCTGGAGTATTTACCTCCAGGTCTCGCACCAAACGGCTAGCAATCTTGGCGCGGCGCAAGGAGTGGCCCGTAAAGCGCCATTCACTTTGGTTCGACCCTTGCGGTTGAAGAACCCCCTCGGCGACCCACTCTTCAACATGCGTATGGCTGATCGAGCAAGCTTGGCA
>JBDLUB010000099.1:0-5030 GCA_039805525.1 Pseudomonadota bacterium
CCCTCGGTGACACCATTTTTAATAATGGCGCCCTGCCGAATCTCATTACCAATCATGACCTCAGCCACATTGCGCACATAAACTGGGGTTCCCTTTACCTCTTTGAGAATAATCTTGCCAATGTCCTCCGGCTTAGCCACGAGACCAACCCCACGAATCAAATACCGCTCTGCATAGGTCGGTAATTGGCCGCCTCCAGAGTTGGCGTTGTTTCGAGCAAGTGCCACATACACGTCTTGTAAGGTAATCCCGTAGTGTCGCAAGCGCTCAGGATTGACCAGCACTTGATATTCTTTGGCGAAACCACCCATGGTGTTGATCTCGGCCACACCTGGAATCGAGCGTAACATCGGGCGCACCACCCAATCCTGAATCGTGCGTCGCTCTTGAAGCTCATCCTCAGTTAGGAGGCGATCTCGATCTGACGGATGCTCGAGGGTGTATTGATAAACCTCCCCTAGTCCAGTGGTTGGTGGCGCCAAGACAGGAGTCACCCCATCGGGCATTCGAGAAGCAACTTCAATCAAACGCTCCAAAACAAGCTGGCGCGCAAAGTAGATACTGGTCTTATCTGTAAACACCAAGGTCACAATCGAAATACCATTTCGATTCAGTGAGCGCATCTCTACGAGGCCTGGCAAGCCGGTCATGCCTAACTCAATTGGGATCGTGACAAAACGCTCGACTTCTTCGGGTGATTTACCAGGGGCCTCAGTCGCGATTTGCACCTGGATATTCGTGACATCTGGGAAGGCATCAACCGATAAGCGCTTCGTAGCAAATAAGCCTACGAAGAATAAGCAAACAGAGATCACCAACACCAAGAGGCGTTGTTGAAGAGCAAAACGGACAATGCGCTCAATCATGTCAAATGGTCTTAGCCGCCACCACTAAGCTGACGTTTGCGCTCAGCATTTAAATGAAATGCACCCTCAATGGCAATCTCTTCGCCCTCTTTGAGCCCAGACAGGATCGCACGCATGCCTTTACCCTCCGGACCTGCCTTGACGGCAACCATTCGGTAGCGATCATCATCACTTCGAATAAACACATAATCTTGGTTATCTTCCCGAATCACCGCAGAGTTTGGAACCACTAAGCGCTCGACCGGCTCACTATCAATCAACATCGTAGCTAACATCCCTGGTCGAATTTGCCCCGTTGAATTAGCGATATCCATCCGAACTACCACCGTACGGGTTTGAGGATTAACAATTGCATCCACATGCGAGATTACGCCTTCGATGACACGATTACGTAAGGCGGGAATAATCACCGAGGACTTTTGACCTTTTTGAAGCAATGAAGAGTTGCCTTCGGGTACTTCGGCAACGGCCCACAGAGTACTCAAATCAGCAATGGTAAATAGAGATTCGGCGGGCTGAACCACTTGTCCACGATTGATTTTGCGCTCAACGATTTGTCCTGGAATGGTTGCAATTACATTATTGATCGATTCAATGACGCCCGATTTGGCAAGTCGATCAATACTCTTCTGATCCATGCCCTGGACTCGCAATTGATCGTTTGCGGCACGTAACTCGGCTTTTGCGCTCATTGCCTCGGCTTCACGGCGTTGTAACTCAGCCAGGGCAATCACATCTTCTTTGTAGAGAATGCGTGCGCGATTAGCAGCTTGCTCAGCCAACTTGCTAGCAGTTTGGGCTTTTAAGTAGGCAAGTTGCGACTGAGTGAGCTCGGTCGAGGTGATCTTCGCTAAGATTTCTCCCTGCTGAACTTCTTGACCAGGTACTCCTATGATTTCAGAGACACGCCCCGTTACATTGGCGCCAATCCGTGCCAAGAAGCGCTCATTAAAATCAATTCGGCCAGAGACTCTTAGCTCCTCGACAAAGGGGGCTAATTTGACTTGCCCATTCTTAATTAATTTGCTGAGGTCATCATTGACATAGACGATACTTGGATCCTGAATTAAGCGAGGGGTCGGTTTGGAATCAAATACATCAAAGTAATAAAGAGTTAATAAAATAACGACTACCCAAGGCAAAACAAAGAATCCCGACTTGACCCAATCTGGGCTGGCGTCATACTTTTGCAAAACTGCTGGAGCTTTTTGATTTGCAAACTCGCGAATTTGGCCGTAGCCTTGCTTTTGCCAATCCCGTATTGCATGAATTGCGGCGGTGATTTGCTCCAGAATTAGGGCGCGCCCCTTCTGAATTTGATCAGCTATTTTTTTACTGAGTTTTTGTTCGGCACTCATTATTTTTTACCTTCAATCATGGCCACCCATTCCGGCGAGGCACTCAAACGTTCAATCTCATTCACAATCGATGCCAACTCAAAACGGGCTCGAATTAAATCATTACGAGCAGCCCGAAACGTACGTTGCGCATCTAAGAACTCCAACATGCCACGCTCACCAAAGCGATAGGAGGTCTCGGCGATCTTACGAGCACTGGCAGCAAGTTGTACGACCCGCTCATCCAATGTTTTGACCTGAAAGCTCGTAATTTCATAGAGCTTGTAGGCAGACTCCAACTGGGTCTCGAGGCTTTGCATCTGGGCATTCAATTGATTACGGGCTCTCGAGGCATTGGCCTCGGCTTCTGTAATTTGGCCTTGGCGGAAATCCCAAATCGGGATACTCACCACTAAACCGTAAAGACGATCGGTGAAGTTTGGGTCGTTGTACTGCTGCGCCTTAATGGCGAGCTGGGGTAAGCGCGAGTTCTGTTCAAAACTTAGGCGTGACTCGCTGGCTTCAACCTCGGCCTTGGCGCGCTTTAGCTCAGGGCTCTGATTGCGTAGGTTATCCAATAAGACTTTGAGATCAGGTAATTTGGAGATGGACTCTACTTTGGCCGCAATCTCAAAGTTTGCAGGAAGATTAAAGCCCACGACCTTGCGCAATTGACTACGGGCTTGCTCAATCCGTAACTTACTTCCTTGAGATACGATCTCCGCGTTTAGAAACTCGGTTTGCGCCCGAATCAACTCAAAGCGAGCGGTCTCACCAACGTCGTAGCGCAATTGCATGCGATCGCGGATTTGTTTGGTGAGATCCAAGTCCTCATCCGCAGCGCGTGATTCGGCTTCGCGACGGACGAGCTCATAAAAACTTTGGCGCACACGCGCAATGGTCTCAACCTCAAATGCAACCCGATTTGCTTCAGCTGCTCGCATACTGGCCTCAGCAGCATTCACCCTTGGGAAACGGGTATAAGGCATGTCGAGAGGCTGGGTCACAACCCATTGCGAGAGGTTGCCAGTGTTTAATCCGCCCGAGGTACCACGTTGCTGACCGGTATTGACCTCAAACTCCGGGTTTGGAATCGCTCTCGCGCTTCGCAATTGACCACTAACCGCCCGGGTCTGATCACGAGCAGCCATTACCTGTGGATTACTTTCTAAGGCGAGCTGAATGAGCTGATCAAGGGTAAAAACCGTTTTGGTAGGTTGCGTTTGCGCCCATGTAGATGTGCAAAGACATACCCAAATTAGGGCAACATGAACTACTCGGCGAATCACGCTTAAATAGGGGTCCACAGTTTTCCAATACTTAAAACTGGTCTGGCCAAGGACTTATTCCCCTCACGCACCGGGTTGGCTCTTAACGGCTTTCCGGAATGTCGATGCGCAAGACCCATTGCTAGGCAGGCTACTCCCCAAAATCGATAAATGAATTTGAACATAGATCGCGAATTAGTGATTTCCCTAATAAATATGGGTCTATTCTACTCAAGCACTTTTTGGGGGTTTAGTAGCCTTTTTGCTTGGCGTTTTATAAAAATGAGAAAATAGGAACTCATGAGCACCATTATTGATCCCGCCATCCTGTTTTTTATCTTTGGCGTGTTTGCGGGATTGGTTCGCTCCAACCTCGAGATCCCGCAACCCATCACCCGGTTTTTATCTCTTTACCTTTTAATGGCTTTGGGCCTCAAGGGTGGGTTCGCTTTACACCAATCTGGACTTACCTTTGCAATTACCACCAGTTTGGGGATTGCAATTACCCTTGCCTGCATTATTCCGCTGGTTAGTTATTACTTTCTGAAGTCCAAACTCAATGCTCTTGATTCTGCAGCGATAGCAGCGACGTATGGGTCGGTGAGCGCAGTGACCTTCATCACTGCTACTCAATACCTAAACCATGTTCAGATTGAATATGGTGGTCACATGGCCGCTGCAATGGCGCTGATGGAATCCCCGGCAATTATTTTGGCGATCTTCCTCGCCAATCGTGCGAAATCCTCCGTATCGCAAACTAAACAACCGATGAAGGTTGGCAAACTACTGCATGAGTCATTTACGGACGGGGCGCAACTATTGCTGCTTGGTGCGATGTTAATTGGCATTATCTCGGGACCCGATGGGCAAAAGGTGATGGCGCCATTCTCCGTCGATTTATTTAAAGGGATGTTGGCGTTTTTCTTATTAGATATGGGCTTAATGAGCGCTAAGAGTTTTGTTGATCTCAAAGGCAAGCCCCGACGTTTGATTGTGTATGCCTTTGTAGCACCTCTTTGCCACTCCCTCTTTGCGCTTTTACTCTGCTACATCTTTAAGGTGGAATTAGGTAATACGATTCTATTAATGGTGCTGGCTGCTAGCGCATCTTACATTGCCGTGCCAGCGGTATTGCGACACGCCTTACCGGAGGTGAGCCCTGCTTTGTACATGGGCATGTCTTTGGGTATCACATTCCCACTCAATTTGATACTTGGCATCCCCCTCTATACCCAGATTGCCATATTAGTCGTGGGTTAGCTCCCAATTAATAAATAAATTACTCAAGTAATCATTGAAATTGATTGGCTGGGCAAATATTCGCTAAACTGAATATATCAATAGGAGTATTCAATGGTTGCTGATAAACGCCGTCAAGCACTCAAATGGATCGCGGGAGCTGGAGGAATCATGTTTGCCCCGCAAGCGATGCAATTTGCCAGTGCGGCGGAGGATTTTTTCAAGGGACCGCCAGTTAAAGATATCCCTGCCAAGCAAATTAGTAAGCATGTTTGGTTAATCTACTCGCCGGACGGTTTCCCAACACCCGAGAACCGCGG
>JBDLUB010000100.1:0-4939 GCA_039805525.1 Pseudomonadota bacterium
ACCACGGGGGCGCTTTTACACGGGGACCAGGCGCGGCATTTAGATTTTAGTCAGGAAGAGCACCCGGTGGTTTTGCAACTCGGCGGCAGTGATCCTGCTGATCTTGCCCAATGTGCAGCACTGGCCCAGCAATGGGGCTATGACGAAATCGATCTCAATTGTGGCTGCCCCTCCGAGCGGGTTCAAAAAGGGGCGTTTGGGGCATGCCTAATGGCCGAGCCTGAGCTCGTTGCCAGGTGTGTGAGCGCGATGCGCACTTCTTGTGATTTGCCAATTTCGGTTAAGCATCGCTTGGGGCTCGATCAAATGGATGCGGCCCAATCGCCGCGTGACTACCAATTTGTATTGGATTTTGTGCTGGGAGTGGCTGCTGCGGGTGCTTCGCAGGTCACGATTCATGCGCGCAATGCGGTCCTAAAAGGCTTATCCCCGAAAGAGAATCGCAGCAAACCGCCACTGCACTATGAGGTTGCTAAGCAACTGCGTCGCGATGCGCAAAAGCAGTATCCAAATCTAAAGGTACTTCTTAACGGCGGCCTAGAGTCCAATCACGATATCGCGCAGCATTGGTCTGATTTTGATGGTTTTATGATTGGTCGTGCCGCTTATCATTTCCCGGCGATGCTATTGGGCTGGGATGATCTCATCGAAAGCGATGGCGATGCGGTAGGTTATCTGTTTAGTGAGGCGGACTGGCACCGAGTTCAAATCGGTTTAATTACATACAGTCAAGCCTGGCTGGCCCAGTGCAATGCACTTCGTAAAGACTTCTACTTAGGATCGATTACTCGGCACATCATGGGTTTAGCTCACGGGCGCGCAGGATCGCGCCGGTGGCGTCAACGCTTATCCGATCATCATGCTTTGGCAAAGGTTAAAACGCCAGATGCGATCGAAACCTTCTTTTTGGAAGCCAGTATGGAGCTAGGCGATTGGGCGCTATTTGAGCCCCCATCAATCAGCGTGGGGGCATAGTCGTTATAATAGATTTGTAGCAATGGTGGACGTAGCTCAGTTGGTAGAGTCCCAGATTGTGATTCTGGTTGTCGCGGGTTCGAATCCCGTCGTTCACCCCATTCGCTACTGACTCGGTCTCACGTCAATGACCTCAATAATCGCAGTATTGCGATCCGCCTCTCCGATAATGAGTTCACTGCGGTCCTGAACGGTTGGGATCACAATTTCTTCACAAATTGGTTTAGAACTAAACACGTTAAAGAAGCTGCAATCCTTTTTGGTCGCTGCAGACGTGGCGTGTTCAAGAGGTGAGCGTCCTGTGGTTACCGTTGAGGTCACGCTAACTGCGGTCATGGGGCTTGCCGCAGCCGCAGATCCTGCAGTGGTGCCAACACTACTGGCGGCTGCCATGAGAGGAGCCGCACAACCTTGTAACCCAGTGAGGCTAATTAAGAAAATAAAAAAACAGAGTAGGGTGAGCGCCCCTTGGTCACCGATTGATCGTTTGAATGGATTAGTTTGCGCGACACGCAAGGTTATAGACTCCAGCCGGCCAATCGCCACTTACGATTGCCTCAAAACTGCTATCGGGGGTCTTGATTTCATCAACCACCTTACCTCCGCCACGCTTACCCGACATAAATTTGACCTCTAAGGGGCGGTATTGAACTTGCCCGCAGTGATATTCATTAAGACCAATGATGGAGTTGACGGGCAATTTAGTTTTAGGTTCAACCCCAGGCTTCTTCAGATCGAGCATTGATAGAACTTGTACCTTATCCCCAGATTTCTTAATACTAGATTTATCAATCAAAATCGTGATGAACTCATTGCTGCCCAGTTCATCCCAGGCAGCTAAAGCAAAATTGGAAGAAAAAGCAAAGATCGAAACGCTTAGAAGCTGAAGAATGATTTTCATGATAATCCTCTGTAATTAGTAAGGATTGTAATGGGTCAATGCAACAACTCAAAACGACTTGGTCTTTAAGATTAATTCGCGCTGGACCCGTTTTGGCTTCATTGCCAACGGGATGACTTGATTATTTGCCCATGCATCGCTGAGATTGCGATAGCGTTGACTTTGAACCCAGCCGGACTGACCCGTCGGAAACATGAAGACCGATTGCTCTGGATCATTTAGGTCATAGATTGCTCGCAGACTTGGCGCATGATTGGCAGCAAAAGGCGCTTTGGAATTATTGAGCACAGGGCGCCCAACGTTGACCGTAAAGGCATCTCCTGGAAACGGGACGCTGACATTAAAGAGTCCCGACAAGAAGGGAATATTTTTGAAAGGGCGATGCTCGGAAACGGCGTGATGCGCTTTACCCCAGCGCCAATCGTTGGTGGATTTTCCATAACGTTGACTCAAATCATTTAAAGCGCGCTGCAAGGCAAGATTGGCGGCATCTTGGCAATTTTCTCGTTCTGCGGTAGTGTGTACATCGCACCACGGACTATTGGGATTGCTGATTTGATTGATAACCGCTCCCCGAAAATGGCGACGACCATATTCCTCGGTAAACGAATATCCCAAACGAGAGAATAAGATTCGTGTCAATTGATCAACCCAGGCATTGAAGACCAAAGCGGCTATCGAATCGGTACTCATGCCTCCATTAAAACCATCGATCGCCGATTGAATGCTTGACTGTAAGGTATGACCTGAACGCGCATTCTTGAATAAAGGTAGGAGAGGTTGGGCTCCCAAAGAAAGCACATCACCTTGCATCGCTTGCATGGAAGCGCGATCATGTTGGTCTTTTGCCCCAATCATGGCTGCGATGCGATCGTATCGAAAGGGGAGATCCCAGTCCCCAGTCAGTGGGTTGGGATTCGTTGCAGAAACAATTTCTTGATTGGCACTTGCTAGCCACTCTGAGCCTGGATTCGAAAAACTGGGCAATTGCTCAAACGGTATATATGCCGCCCAATCATATTGGCGCTCCCACCCTAGAGCCGGTGCAACTCCATATAGACCCTGGTGCAATTGCCTGCGTGGCGCAATCCCAGCAACTTGCAATGCAATATTACCTTGAGTATCTGCTATCGCTACGGTTTGCATTGGGGCATAGTGGTAACGCAAGGCGGCTTTCAATGAGTCAACCGAATCGGCTCGATTCATCAGAATGCCACCCATCAAAGTTTTGTTCTCGATATCTAACGCAGTCCAGCGTAAGGCCAGTGCATAACGATCGGTATCAATTACTTTTCTAGTGCGTGCATGACTATCCGAGATGATGGGGCCATGGCGACTGTGCTTCACCACAAATCGTAGAGGTGGTTTATCTTTGATCTGGATAATCTCCTCGCGCGCCAAAAAGGAGATCGGACCGTCGGGGCCAATGTATTGATTGGGATTAGCAGGATCAATCTTTTCCAGATAGAGATCTTGTACGTCGGGTCCAGTATTCGTAAATCCCCAAGCAATTTTGTCGGTCCTTCCCAAAACAATGGCTGGGATACCTGGCAGAGTCGCGCCAATTACATTTAAGCCCGGGGCTTCTAGGTGTGCAAAGTACCAGGTGGATGGTGCACTTAGACCTAAATGCGGATCGTTTGCCAGCAGAGGTTTACTAGAGATCGTTTTCTTACCAGTGAGCACCCAGTTGTTGGAGCCCAAGCCCTCTTGTTGATCGCTTAGCCACCCCACAGTATCAGCATGCTTTAACAAGTAAGACTCGCCATCACGCGAAGTTTGAACTTTGGATTGAGCAGGTCTAAAAACTTGATGCTCGCGATACAGCTTAGCAAAATCCATGGAGGTGACTGGGTTGGTTCCCGGGTAGGGCGGCATGACCTGCCAAATATCAGCCGTATTGAGATATTGAGAGAGCTCTAAGCGAAATAATTCTTTTTGCCAGTTATCACCTAGATCCAGCGCCATCATTAAAGACCAAGCAACGCTATCCGCAGCAGACCAATAACCAGGTTTGGATCCTGTCAAAAAATACTCAATTGGCAAAGCCCAGCCCAGTGATTGATTGCCAGCGTTGACCCCATCCGCATAGGCTTGAATCAATTGCTTGAATTCAGCAGGGTAGCGTTCGAACTGTTTTTCAGCTGCCTGTTTAATACCTAAGGTGCGGATAAAGCGATCAAGCGAGACCGTGCGCTCACCCAAAATTTCTGAGAGACGCCCTGAAGCCAAGCGCCGACTAATCTCAAGTTGCCAAGAGCGTTCGGTAGCATGAATAAATCCCAGAGCGTAATACGCATCGCGTTGCGATTTTGCTTTGATGTGTGGGACGTCGTTCTCATCAAACTGAATGTTTACCGCCTGAGCTAGGCCAGCACTAATGACGGTCCCGGAGGAATTAGTTTTAGCGCTAATCCAGTAAACCACCATCAGAACGATTAGGCAAAATACGGCAATCCCAATTGCATATAGAAAATAACGTACCAATTTTTTGAGGGAAGCAGCAAGCCTTCGGGATTTCATGTCAACATTGAGCTATCACAAAAAACCCCGCCGAAGCGGGGTTGATTAGTTTGAACATTACTTATAAAGGACCTGCGGTAACCACAAGCCAATTTCTGGGAATACATACAGCAGAATAAGTGCGATGACTTGAATGCCCATAAATGGCAGCATCCCTAGGAAGATCTGATTTAAGGTCACATGGGGTGGCGCAACACCCTTGAGATAAAACGCTGACATCGCAACGGGTGGCGAGAGGAAAGCGGTTTGTAGGTTGAGGGCAACCAAGAGACCAAAGAACAGTGGATTAATGCCAAAGTCATCAAGTAATGGAACAAAGATTGGCATGAAGATCACGATGATCTCGGTCCATTCCAAAGGCCAGCCTAATAAGAAAATAATGACTTGCGACAGAATCAAGAACTGCAATGGGCTTAGACCTAAGGAAAGCACCCATTTTTCAACTAAGTCTTGACCGCCAAGCAATGCAAAAGCAGCAGAGAAGATGGAGGAACCCACAAAGAGCCAACAGACCATCGCGCCCGTCTTCGCCGTCAGGAA
>JBDLUB010000101.1:0-4938 GCA_039805525.1 Pseudomonadota bacterium
GCTTCGTCCCCAGTGCCCCAAAAATAATCAACTCGGACTGGACCCACAATCGCCTTACCCGTATCTTGGGCCATCACCAGGCGTCGAATCGGCTGATTACTTAGCGGTCGGGTGGTTTCTAAAAACACGGGGGCGCCGAGCGGAATCGCGCGCGGATCAATCGCAATACTTCGCTCAGGGGTCAGCGGGACTCCGAGAGCACCAATCGGCCCAAGATCCTGGTTCGCTGAAGCAGGTAGCTCTCGAAAAAACACAAAGCGCGGATTGGCGTTAAGCATCTCTTGCACTTTGCTGGGATTGCGCTTGGCCCACTCCGAAATCCCCTGCATGGTTGCCTGGGCACGAGTAATTTCTTTACGATCCAATAACCATTGTGCACTCGATTTAAACGGTAAATCATTCGATCCCGCAAACCCCAATCGCATGATTTGGCCATTGTCCAAACGGATTTTTCCAGACCCCTGAATCTGCATCGATGCAGCCGCTACCGGATCTTCAACCCAGGCAATTTCTGAACCCTTAAGGAGGTTTGAGTTCATCAGCTCAGCTCGTGTTGGCGCAGGCGATGGTTTTGCACGAACCCATGCTTTGGGATAGGCATAGAGAGGAACGCTATACCGATCAGTACGAACCCGCGAACCCGCAATGATGGGTTCATAGTAGCCAGTGACCAAACCTTCCGACCTTCCAGTTATTTGATTGCGAACTGCATAGGCCCTAAAGTTATTCTCAAAAAATGCCTTCGCGTCTCTTGGTTTTTGAGCAGTAGCCCGATCGCAGACTGCAGCCCAATTAACAGGACCCGGTTTACGCTTTCGTAAAGTATTGCAACTTTGCAACCATGCTTGCCAGGCCTCACTCAAATTGTCTTCATTCCAACCAGGTATCTCAGAAAACTCTACAGGCGTTAATGCGGCCGATGAACTGCTGTCATCAGTCACGACGGTTTCAGTCACCTTCGGAGTACGAGGTAAATTACCCGGGCTACCCGCCTTGGACGCTTGAGAAACTGGCTTAGTTGGTGGCGCTGCGCAAGATACAAGAAAGAGACTTGCCATGACGACGCAGAATGATGACTTACAAACTACAATGGGGTAACTCGAATTCCAGAAGATCATCATGCTCGCTCAGTTATTTGATGAATATCCCATGCTCTTATTTGTGCTAGAAGCATTTCTAGCTCTGGCTATTCTATTAGCAATTGTATTTTGGACCGGCAAAGGTCGTAGAGACTAGAAAAATTAGTCAGCTAATATTTTCGAGAGAAATTCCTTAGCCCGGGGTGAGCGCGCATCGGGATTAGCAAAAAACTCATCGCGCGTGCAGTCCTCCACAATTCTGCCGCGATCCATAAAGATCACACGATCGCTTACTTTCTTAGCAAAGCCCATTTCATGAGTGACCACGCACATGGTCATGCCTTCCTGCGCTAACTTGACCATCACATCCAAAACCTCGCCAACCATTTCTGGGTCAAGAGCCGAGGTGGGCTCATCGAACAACATCACAATTGGGTCCATGCACAAGGCACGGGCAATGGCTACGCGCTGCTGCTGCCCACCTGAGAGCTGGCCCGGAAACTTATCTTGTTGCTCTAATAAACCCACGCGCTCTAGATATTTAAGGCCTTGTTGTTTAGCCTCCTGTGGACTGCGATTGAGTACTTTCACTTGAGCAATCGTTAAGTTCTCCATCACCGATAAATGGGGAAATAGTTCAAAGTGCTGAAACACCATACCAACACGTGCACGCAGCTTTGGCAAATTCGTATTGGGATCATGTAAGTTAATCCCATCAACCGTCAACTCACCCTCCTGAAAAGGCTCTAGAGCATTGATTGTCTTAATCAGGGTCGACTTTCCTGACCCTGACGGCCCACAAATGACCACCACCTCGCCCTTGTGAATCACCGTGGAGCAATCGGTAAGGACTTGAAACTGACCGTACCATTTTGAAATATGTCGAAGCTCAATCATGGCAATCTCATTCCTTAGCGAACAATTGCAACTTTTTCCTGAATGCGCTTAACGATTCGGGATAGCGTAAAACAGATTAAAAAATACGTCACGGCTGCTAACAAATAGGTCTCAATCGGTCGTCCAAAATTTTTACCGGCAATCTCAAATCCCTTTAAAAGATCATATGCACCAATCGCATATACCAAAGAGGTATCCTGGAACAAGATAATAGTTTGGGTCATAAAGACAGGAATCATGTTTCGAAAGGCTTGCGGTAAAACCACCAAGCGCATATTTTGGGAGTAGGTCATTCCTAAGGCTTGACCCGCATAAACCTGCCCCTTCGGAATCGATTGAATTCCCGCTCGCACAATCTCTGAAAAATAAGCTGCCTCAAATGCAATAAAGGTAATGATGGCGGATAAATTAACGCCAATTGGTTTACCAATGATCAACGGAATCAATAAGAAAAACCACAAAATGACCATGACCAGCGGAATGGAACGCATCGTATTGACATACGCAGTTGCAGGCAAGGTAAGCCACGGTTTTCCAGAAAGGCGCATTAAAGCCAGCACCGTCCCCAACAGAATCCCGCCAATCGTCGCAATAATGGTTAACTGAACACTAAAGATCAATCCCTTTTGAATATAACTAGTGAATAGCTCCCAGTTATAAAAGCTCAGATCCAGGTTCATGGTCTCTCTTACCTTAATGCGCTGAGGATGGATTAGCGGCAATAAAACCAGGAACGCGAGTTTTTTTCTCGACCCACGTCATGATTCGATTGACTGTGAATGCGCTAACCATATATAGCCCCGTAACGGCTAAATAGATTTCGATACCTCGCGAAGTTTCCTCCTGAGCCTGCAAAGCAAATAAAGTGAGCTCCGGCACAGATACCGCAAACGCAACGGATGAGTTCTTCACAATATTCATGCACTCTGATGTAAGTGGTGGAATGATGATGCGCATTCCCATTGGCAAGAGCACATAGCGATAACTTTGTGTAGTGGTCATACCTAAGGCAATCGCTGCATTTCGCTGTCCTGTTGGCAGCGATTGGATGCCCGCACGGACCTGCTCAGCAATCCGCGCCGATGTAAACAAGCCCAAGGCAATGCTCACCAGTAAATAGGATGGAAAGTCCTTCATGATGGGGAAAAATGCAGGTACTACGTGATACCAAAGAAAGACTTGAACGAGTAATGGAATATTTCGAAAGAGCTCAACCCAAGCCGTTGCAGCACCAATACATAATCGATTGACAAGATGCTTCGGCGGTAAGGTGCGCATCGTACCAATGACGATCCCCATCGCCATTGCTAAAACCAGACTAAGCCCGGCGACAGCAATCGTCCAACCCCATGCAGAGATTAGCCAATCCAAATAGGTAGGATCAGCATTGGGATCCATTCCAAATAAAAAGGAGAAGCAGCGCGGGGCTACTTCTCCAGTCAAAGTGTCTTTACAAAAGACACTCCAGTCTAAGTTCATATCAAACTTAAAGAGCCTAAATTACTTCTTCTGATAATCCTCTGCAGGCTTATCGTTTGGATTAGCCCATGCCTGCTTTGTACTTTCAGATAAAGCCAAACCAATACGGGCATTCTTGGGAGGAATGGGTTGCAAGAACCACTTATCCCAGAGCTTGGTCAGGCTACCATCTTTCATCATGCGCTTGAGGTTATCGTCCACTGCTTTCTTAAAGCCAGGATCATCTTTACGCATCATGATGGCAATCGGCTCAACTGCGATGACTTCACCCACAATGCGGTAATCGCCAGGATTTTTTGCATTTGCGATATTGCCAGCCAAAATGGAGCCATCCATCACAAATGCGTCAGCGCGTCCGGACTCTAACAAGAGGAAACTATCGGCATGGTCTTTGCCAAATACTTCTTCAAAGTTCACTCCGGTAGCCTTCTCATGCTTACGCAAGAGCTGTACTGAGGTAGTGCCTGTAGTGGTTGCTACCTTTTTACCATTGAGTTGATTTAAGGAAGTAATTCCGGAATTCGCCTTCACCGCAATCCGAATTTCCTCAACATACGTTGTTACAGCAAAAGCCACATCCTTTTGCCGAGTTGCATTATTGGTCGTTGAGCCACACTCAATATCAACCGTTCCATTTTGCAATAACGGAATGCGATTCTGTGAAGTGACTGGGGTGTATTTGATATCCAGTGTCTTTAAATTCAATTGCTTTTGAATATCACGCAATACGGTATTGCAGATTTCAACATGAAAGCCTGCATATTTACCATCACCCAAGGTATAGGAGAGTGCGCCCGATGACTCACGCACACCCATAGTCACCACACCCGTAGACTTCATCTTATCGAGGGTGCTTTGCTGAGCGATCGCCACTGGCGAAATTAATAAGCTGCTGGCAAGCAGAGTCATGCTGCCCAATGCGCCAGACCACGAAAATTGCTTCATAGTTAATCCCTTAATGAATAAGTTTGGATGAAATAACGCATTTGCATCTTAACGAGAATCCTAGCCAAAACTCTCAAATAGCCCTATTCAGTGCAAGGTTCTTGGCATCACGAGGGCAAACTCTGGGATCGTCGCCTGAAAAAACTGGGCATCCTCGGTAACGCAAAAATATTCCCCGCGCATGGTACCGGCTGGTGTGGGCAAAGTAGCCCAACTGGTGTACTCAAAATGCTCGCCGGAGCGTAAAAGTGGCTGTTGACCAACCACCCCCAAACCCTTCACTTCCTGAACCTCCCCTTCGCCATCGGTAATGAACCAATGGCGGGCAATCAACTGAACGCTGGCCGTTCCAGTATTGCGAATGGTCACGGTGTAAGCAAACGCGTATTGCTGATTATCGGGGTCCGATTGCTCGGGAAGGTACTGGGGACGTACGTTAACGGAAATTTCGGGTGGATTCATGATCTGCATTCTGCGCTATCCCAACCCCGTTCGCAAGATAGAATCTAGGTATATATGACAAAAACTACTCAAATGA
>JBDLUB010000102.1:0-4928 GCA_039805525.1 Pseudomonadota bacterium
TTTGGAGCAGATCTTGTGGTTTTGGCTGGTTTTATGAGAATCCTAACTCCAGGGTTCATTGAGCACTATGAGGGGCGGATGATGAACATCCACCCTTCCCTGTTGCCGCGTTTTCCTGGTTTGCATACCCATGAACGTGCCTTGGAGGCCGGAGATCGGGTGCATGGTGCCACAGTGCATTTTGTTAGCGCTGGCGTAGATGAGGGCCCGATTATTTGTCAAAGTGAGGTCCCTGTCCTACCCACCGATACCCCAAGCGAGTTAGCTGCTCGGGTTTTAAAGACGGAGCATCAAATCTATCCATTAGCAGTTGAGTGGTTTATCAATGGGCGTTTACATATTGCAGGTAACCGAGTGAGTGTTGACCCACCTGAGTTACAGTACATTCCTTTTCCATAAGAACGGCGAGTTCATGACGCGATCCTCCTCTACCGCTTCAAAGCGGATATCCAAAGAAAAGAAGTATGCAAAGAGTAAGGATGCCAAAGCGCCTGTACTGATTAATCCCCAAGGGCAAAAGAATTATTCGCATGCGAAGGCGTTACCGCAGCATGTTTTGCATCTCGAGCAGTTGCTTCCTGAGGTATTGCAATTTGACCAACCAGCAGATCGTGTTGTCAGTCGTTACTTTCGTGCGCATCCCAAATTGGGTAATCGCGACCGTGCCTTAATTGCTGAGGCTGCATTTTCTGTATTGCGCCGCAAGCAGGAGTTCTCTCAATTTGCAGCCAGTGGTTCTGGCTCCCTAGCCCGCCGCTTGGCCTTGCTGGGCCTCGTTTCAGCCTTATCTGAAGGAGGGCTTGGCAGCGCAAACCGGCTAGAGAGCGCACTGGCTGATTTGGCCTTTGTCGTGCAAAAGGAGGAGTACGAGTGGCTAAGCCGTTTTGGCCAAGTTGATCGTGATGCGTTGGCGCAATTGGTAAAACATAATTTGCCAGAATGGCTTTGGAACACCATGGTGCAGTCTTTTGGTGAGGAAGAGGGTGGTCGTTTGGCTGAGTCTCTCATGAAGCCAGCACCACTGGATTTGCGTGTGAACACATTAAAGACCTCACGCGATCAATTGCTGATGCAAATGAATCAAAGTGCGAATCGATTTGAGGTGCACCCAACGCCTTACTCACAGGACGGAATTCGTATTTTTGGAAAACCTGCTCTGCAAAACTCGACCTGGATGAAAGAGGGCTTGTTTGAGGTCCAGGATGAAGGTAGCCAAATCTTGTGTCACCTGCTTGATCCCAAGCGAGGAGAAATGGTGGTTGATTTTTGTGCTGGAGCCGGCGGCAAGACTCTAGCCTTGGGTGCAATGATGCGTAATACCGGCCGCCTGTACGCATTTGATACCTCCGAGCGCCGCTTGGCCAACTTAAAACCACGGCTAGCACGTAGTGGCCTATCCAATGTGCATCCCATGTGGATCGATAGCGAGAGAGACCCGAGAATTAAGCGTCTTGTAGGGAAAATTGACCGGGTCTTGGTGGATGCGCCCTGCAGTGGGTTAGGCACCTTGCGGCGCAATCCCGATCTCAAGTGGCGTCAAACACCAGCCGAGATCGCCAAATTAGGCTCCACTCAACTATCCATTTTGGAGTCAGCGGCTCGTTTGTTAAAGCCAGGCGGTCGCCTGGTTTATGCCACCTGCAGCCTTTTAGATCAAGAAAATCAAGAACTTGTAAATCTTTTCCTAGAAAAACACCCCGATTTTGAGCTTTTATCGGCTAAGGAAGCCCTAGGACATCATTTTTTACATGATGGAATTCCGATTGGCACCAGTAAGGACAAGCCTTGGTGGCAGCTTTTACCATCAAGACATGGAACTGATGGATTTTTTGGGGCAATTATGCAGCGAAAGCCTTAAAATAAGGAGTTAGAAGCATGATCGCAGTAAATAAGGGAGAGTTGTTTGGAGATGAGTGCCGTTTCTAGTTTGCATGATGGATTGATTCAGTGGTTGGCTCACGGTTATTTGGACTGGGCTTGGTGGCAGATCGTGATCTTTACCCTGGTCATGACCCACATTACCATCGCCAGCGTTACGATTTTTTTACATCGTTGTCAGGCCCATCGAGCACTCGAGCTTCACGCTATTCCCTCTCATTTCTTTCGGTTTTGGTTATGGTTGACCACGGGCATGGTGACCAAAGAGTGGGCCTCGGTTCACCGTAAACATCATGCGAAGTGCGAGTCCGTTGAAGATCCACATAGCCCACAAATTTTAGGAATCGATACTGTTCTTTTGCGCGGTGCAGAACTCTACAAGGTGGAAGCTGCTAAGAAAGAGACGCTGGAAAAATTTGGTCACGGTACTCCCGATGATTGGATTGAACACAATCTCTATTCGCGTTTTACATGGCAAGGCGTAGGCCTCATGCTCATCATCGACCTATTTTTATTTGGCGCGATTGGCGCAACCGTTTGGGCTGTACAAATGCTCTGGATTCCGATTACCGCTGCAGGCGTCATTAATGGAATCGGTCACTATTGGGGATATCGGAACTACGACTGTGAAGATGCATCAACCAATATCATGCCTTGGGGCATTTTGATTGGTGGAGAAGAGCTTCATAACAATCACCACACCTATGCAACGAGCGCCAAGTTATCGAACAAGTGGTATGAGTTTGATATTGGCTGGGTTTACATTTGCGCCTTACGCTCGCTCGGTTTGGCAAAGGTCAAGAAAGTTCCACCTAAGCCCGTTCTCGCAGAGGTTCGTCCTGCTGATGATCAAACTTTAGAAGCGATTATTGCCAATCGCTACGAGATCATGGCACGTTATAGCAAAACGCTAAAGCGCTGCATCGCAAACGAGTTCCAGCACATGCAAGAGTTTGCATCGCACCTGAAGGATGCGCGTGATTGGCTTTATAAGGATGAAGCTAAATTGACTGCCCTTGAGAAAGAAAAGCTTGAGGAGCTTATGAAAACGAATTCTCAGTTACGTAAGATGATTGAGATGCGTCGTGAGTTGCATGCAATTTGGGGTCGCTCCAACGCCACTCGTGAGCAGTTACTGGGGCAGTTGCGTTCTTGGTGCAATCGGGCCGAAGAGGCAGGTCCACACTCCCTCAAGGAGTTTTCACTTCGCTTGCGGCGCTACTCTAATCCGGCTTAATAAAAAACCCGCTTATGAGCGGGTTTTTAGTTCCAATCGGAAGAGGAATTATTTAATCTTTGTTTCTTTATAAGCAACATGCTTACGAGCTTTTGGATCAAACTTCATGATCTCCATTTTCTCGGGTTTGGTTCGTTTGTTTTTAGTGGTGGTATAAAAGTGACCAGTACCTGCAGTCGACTCTAACTTGATTTTCTCGCGTGCGCCTTTAGCCATTACTCAATCCTTAAACTTGACCGCGGGCACGAAGATCTGCCAAAACAGAATCAATACCATTCTTGTCGATTAAACGAAGTCCAGCATTGGTTAAGCGCAGGCTAACCCAACGATTTTCAGACTCAACCCAGAAACGGCGATTTTGCAAGTTAGGCAAAAAGCGACGCTTTGTTTTGTTATTTGCATGGGAAACATTGTTGCCGACCATCGGCTTTTTCCCAGTGACTTGGCAAACTTTTGCCATGACACACTCCTTCAGTACGAAAAACATCGATTGTAGCAGGCATCTGGCCTTTGGCGCTAGAGTTTCATGACTATTCCGACTGGAGCACGACAAAAAGTTAGTAAACACTCTCATTTATAGGCTTTTCTATAAGGCCCGCATCCGAAAAAGAGAAAAAACCATGCTTGGCTACGATGCAATGATCCAAAAGTGCAATATTGACCCAATGGAGTGCCTGCCTCAGTTCGTGGGTAATGGCCTCATCATTGGGACTGGGAAGTGGGTTGCCACCTGGGTGGTTATGGGCAATCACCAAGGCGCTGGCATTGCGATTAAGACACTCTTTAATAATTTCTCTAGGGTAAATAGCCGTTTGATCAATGGATCCCCGAAATAGCTCTTGGCACTCAATCAAACGATTGCTGTTGTCTAAGTACAGGCAAAGAAATACCTCGTGCTCCAGCCTGGCAATTTTGGTTTGCAAAAACTCCCTCACCTGGGTTGAGGATGAGAATATTGCTTGCTGAGAGAGGCTCTCATGAAGGCAGCGTTTCACCAGCTCATAGGCGGCCTTGATTTGAGCCCATTTTGACGGCCCCATCCCATGGCAGCGATAAATATCGGAGATTGGTGCATTCATGAGGCCTTGCATCCCTCCAAATTGACTGAGTAGATCCTGGGCCAAAGAAACAGCGCTTTTACCTTTAACCCCAGAACGTAGAAAAATAGCCAAGAGCTCAGCGTCAGATAGGGAGGCGGCGCCTTGGCGGATTAATTTCTCACGGGGCTGTTGTGATTTTGGCCATTGAGAGATTGGGTGATTCTGCGCCTCTCTGGCTACAATGGCAGCATGAGTGAGCCTACCGTTTCCCCTGATTCTTTCTTGACCATCAACTATCGATTGACTCTCCCTGGCGGGGAGGATTACATCAACACCTTCGACGATCGGCCGGCGACGATGCAATTGGGTACGGGTCAATTCGCCCCCTGTTTTGAAAAGGTTTTGCTCGGCGCAAAAGTGGGTGAAAAGCGCTCGGCGGTTCTCAGCCCACAAGATGCGTTTGGGGAGCACAAGCCCGAGCTCATCCAGTGGGTGGGTATGGATGTGTTGTTAGCCAATACCGATGAAGTCCCTGAATTTGCCCCGGGCGATATGATTGAATTTAATGCGCCTAGCGGTGCACAATATGCAGGCGTATTGCAATCCATTAATGAAGAGGGTGCGTGGTTTGATTTCAACCATCCCTTAGCAGGTAAGCAGTTAAGTTTTGAAGCGGAAATTATTGCCATTTTGTAATTAAGATCCATGCAAAGTAATCCATTACCGTCTGAAACTGCTGAAATACTCTTGGCGCAGCCCAGGGGGTTTTGTGC
>JBDLUB010000103.1:0-4916 GCA_039805525.1 Pseudomonadota bacterium
CACAAATTTATGCCCTCTTTAAGCAAAATGAGTTGCATCAGATCGAGCCAGGGAATGAAGCAGAGTTTTTTATTCCGAGTCTTCCAGGGGAGATCCTCAAGGCCAAAGTGGAGTCGATCATTTATGCCGAGGGTCAAGGTCAGCTGAATGTGAGCGGCAATCTGCCTACGATTGGTTTGAGGGATATTACGGCCAATCGCTTTGCCGTTAAGTTGTCTTTGGATGAGACTAAGAACTATCCCCTGCTTCCTGCTGGCGCAGTTGGCGAAGGTGCGGTCTACACCAATCACTTAGCCTTCTTACATATTATTCGTAAGGTGATGTTGAGGGTTGGAACTAAACTCAATTACATCATTCCAAAGTTGCACTAAATGATAGTTGGTCCGATGCGCACTCGAGTTATTACAAGCATTAGCAGTGCTCTAGTGTTAGGCCTCAGCGCATGCGCAATTCAGGATCCATTAACAGGTCAGGCGCTACGTGAGCAGTCCTTACCCAAGGTCGCCATCCCTAATCAATTTAGCACCCCAAGCGTAAGTGGGCCAGCGCTCGATAAGGCATGGCTAGCACAATTTAATGATCCAGAGCTTAATGAGTTAGTAGCCGAGGCACTGCAAAATCATCCCGACATTCGGGTGATGGCTGCACGGCGCTTGCAGGCTCAGGCTTTGATTGATGCGGCAGGTGGTGCGCAATACCCAAGCTTAGGGGTGGTAGGTAATACGGGTGGTCGCGTTGGATCAAGTGGCACTGGCTTAACCGGCTATTACATTGGTGCCAATTGGGAACTAGACCTCTGGGGTCGAGTACGCAATCAAGTCGCCGGAGCGCGTGAGAATGCGCGTGCTCTGAATGCAGAACAAGAGGCGGCCCAACTCTCGCTGGTGGGAACTTTGACTAAAACGGTTTGGCTTGCCAGAGGATTACAAGATCAAGCACGCCTTGCCGAGGAGAATGCTGGTGCTGCGGCACGCTATGCCGAGCTCACTGCCATACGGGAGGACATTGGCGCCTCATCGAAGTCTGAGGTAGCAGTAGCAAAAGCAAGCGCTGCTCAAAGTAAAGAGGCAGAGCTTATTGCCAAACAGGCGCGCGACCAGGCTCTGCGTGCTGTTGAAATTTTGGTGGGGCGTTATCCCCATGCCAAACTACTCAAGAGCACCGAGCTTCCTGCCTTACCGCCCCCAGTTGCGCCGGGCATTCCAGCCGATATTTTGGAGCGCCGCCCCGATATTGTGGCCGCCGAAGCGCGCGTCAATAGCGCCTTCTATGCCGCTGCTGAGAAACGTATGGCGCGTCTTCCCAAGATTAGCTTGACAGCTGGATTTGGCTACATCAATAGCCAAGTGTTTAGTTTAGTCAGTGGTCCAAGCAGCAGTTTGGGTGTTGGGGCAAATGTCATGATGCCCCTCTTTCAGGGCGGTGCGATTGAAGCGCAAATTGCCTATCAGAATGCAGAGGCACAAGCAGCATTAGCCAACTATGGGAAAGTCGTTCTAAATGCGTTTGGGGATGTTGAAAATGCCCTTAATGGTGAAATGACTTGGCGCGAGCGTACCATTGCTCTTCAAACTCAATTAAAGGAGCAAAAACAAATCCTACGAAATACCGAACAAGAGTTTGTGATCGGTCGAATTGATCAACGTCAGATTCAGCAGCAGAAGATCAAAACAAACACCACTGAAATCAATTTCCGTCAGGGGCAAGTCGATGCCCTAACCCAGCGAGTCAATCTATACCTTGCTTTGGGTGGCTCCCCTACTCCTTAAGCTCTAAGCCCCTTTTCCTCTGAATTCCTTATTCATTTTTTATAGATCAAACCAACCATGCGCACACTACTCATCCGTTACACCGTTTTCATTCTTAGCACCTTAGCGCTTAGCGCCTGCAGTACCTTAGAGCGCAAAGCCGCTGTACCGGCCTCAGATTTGACCCGCGCACAAATTGCCGGCATGCAAAGCTCACGCTATTTAATCGCTACATCTGCCGGAATTAACAGCTTTGTTGACGATGTCAATCGACTCAATCAGCGCTTGAACAAAAAGGCTCTAGATGGTAAAAGTAACTATTTATCGTTATCGGGTGGTGGTGATAATGGAGCATTTGGTGCGGGCCTTTTAGTTGGTTGGACTGAGCAAGGCACGCGTCCTGAGTTCAATCTGGTAACTGGAATTAGTACTGGGGCACTCATTGCACCTTTTGCCTACTTAGGCAAAGACTATGATCCTGTTCTCACCGAGGTCTATACCAAGGTTAAGCCCAGTGATATTTTTAAGTCGCGCGGCTTTTTATCCGGGTTCTTTGGTGATGGTTTAGCCGATACCTCCCCTTTGTTTCAGTTGATATCCAAGCATGTCACTGCTGACTTTTTGAAAAAAGTGGCGCACGAGTACAACAACCGCGGTCGCTGGCTTTTAATCGGTACCACCAATATTGATGCTGGCACACCGGTGATTTGGAATATGGGACAAATCGCGAGCATCGGCACCCCTGAATCTCTAGAGCTCTTTCGCAAGATCTTGTTAGCATCGGCTTCGATTCCGGCAGCCTTTCCTCCTGTCATGTTCGATTTCATGATCGACGGAAAAGAGTTTCAAGAAATGCATGTCGATGGTGGTGCAACCACTCAGGTTTTTCTCTATCCAGGGGCAGCAGCAAACCGTGCGAAGGAAATTGGTGTAAAACGCATAACTAACCGTCAGGCCTACATCATTCGGAACGCCCGTTTGGATGTTGATTGGCAACAAACGGAACGCCGCACCCTGAGCATTGCAGGACGTGCGATTTCACAATTGATTCAGTCGCAAGGGATCGGTGACTTATATCGGATTTACAACATTACTCAGGATGATCGGGTAGGGTTTAATTTGGCCTATATCGGCTCAGACTTTACTTTCCCGCATGTTGAAGAATTTGATACCAAATACATGCAGGCGCTATATGACTATGGCTATCAGCGAGCCCGCAAAGGCTATGACTGGAGCAAGTACCCACCGGGCTATCGTAAATCAATCGAGGAAGACACGACGATGCAACCTGAGCTTTTGAATACTAAACCGACTCCCAAGAAAACAAAGTAAGCTAGCGGCAATCAAATACGGTGATCAGTAAGTTATCGCCTTTGCGATATACCGCTTTCTTGCCGTACTGTTGGCAGTAGGCATTTGCTTTCTCGGTGAGCTGTGGGAGCGACTCATCTGCGCTATTCAAAAAGGTGACGTGATTAGAGTCCGATGCATCCGTAAAGACGGCAGCGCAACCCTGTAACGTTATGAAGGAGGCCAAAATGATAAGTTTCCACTGGGAGTGTTTAGGGAATCGTTTCATAATCATGTTATCGAACAGATGAACTTGACATCTAGTTTAATCGGATTGCTTTAGCAAGTTGCTCGGCTTGCTTGGCAATTGCGCTTGCCGCAATCACGTCCCCTAAACTGCCCATAGTTGCTGGTCCAATCATCCAAAGGCTTTGATGGGCCTTGCCTTTTGGATCAAGAACGGCGAGTAGTGGATCGATTGCGATCGAACTCCTGAGTGCATCAGGGCATGCAATGTCGTCACGAATGAGTTGATCAAGTAATCGGTCGCGTGCTATTCCAGTGCAATTAATTAAATGGTGGCCGTATACCAATTCGCCATGGTGAAGTGTCACATGAATCACCCCATTGCGAACAGCAATCTCCTTGGCGCGTCCACATCGAAACTCAATTTGTTGCTGATCACGCAATTGTTGGTAAGCTGCAATGGTTTGCGGTGAGGCCCGAAATCGATAGAGATTCCAGAGCCAACCAAAACGTTTCATCAAGATTCTGCGCTGATGGGCATTGAATTTCTGCCAAATACGATTGAGATCGGGTCGTAATTCTTCCCAAGCACATTGCCATTCCGATTGATCGGTTGGCGTATTGGGAAGATAGTGGCGCATAAAGCGTACTAAGCGGGCCGGAGTCATCGGATTAGGCCATTGCGGTTGCTTGATTCGGGTCCATGGTGCCTGAGATGGGGGAAAAAGTGCTCGAGGAGAAATCACTGAAACTTTTCCTCGATGGCCCTGCTCTACGAGGCCGTTAATTGCATCAAGCGCTGTTAAACCGCCCCCGAGTAAAAGGACATGATCGTTTGCGGGTATCTGATGAAGGTAATCACCTGGCCATGGGTTCTCAGTAAGAGTGATCTGACTTGAGCTTTGCTCAATCTGAACTGGACATGGCCAAATCGGCGTGGCATTACCAGTTGCCAGAATAATTGCCTTTGCATCGATATACTCATCAGCCTTGAGCTCCACCCGCCACTGACCATCGGATCCAATAATGCGCTCTGCCTCACCCTCGATATGATTGAGGGCTCTACCGTTAAGTTGGTCATTAACCAATTGATTCATGTAAGTGCCGAAATCACTTCGGCGATAGAAGTAACCTGCGCTTGTTTTGGCTTGGGGGTCCTTGATGTGCTCTTTTGCCCACCTAGCAAAATGTAGCGGGTCTTCGGAAAAAATTATTGGGAGATCTTCTCGGACATTTAACCGAAACGCTGGGCTTGTACAACCATATGCATTACCCCGTCCAGGAAAATGCTTACCAAGAATCGTAATCGATTGCGCATCAAATCCTTGACGCAGTAAATGAATCAAGGCGACGGCTGCAGCGAAACCATCGCCGATGATCAGTAAATCCCTAATTGCCACTTTCTATACTCTATCAATTGTTTTATACAGTATAGAGATTACTTGCTTTCCGGGACCGTAACCATGCATAAAAGACTGGTAAAACAAACAAAGTCAAGATCGTGGCAGTAATCATGCCACCGACAATCACGAGTGCTAATGGTCTTTGAGCTTCTGAACCAATTGCATGTGACAAGGCTGCTGGTAATAAGCCCAATCCAGATAGTAAGGCAGTCATTAGAACCGGGCGTAC
>JBDLUB010000104.1:0-4906 GCA_039805525.1 Pseudomonadota bacterium
AGAGCGCTTGTTGTGGTTCAACATCGTGAAATACAAGCTATCGGCATCTGGAATATCTTGCAATTGCTTGCGAGTTGCGTCACCCTCGCCCGAGCGCTCTACTTTGATCACATCTGCTCCAAACCAAGCGAGTAGCTGGGTGCACGTCGGCCCAGATTGAACGTGCGTAAAGTCGAGGATCTTAACCCCCTCAAGTGCTTTAGCCATAAAAAAGTCCTAAAAAGTATGAAAATATGATGAAAGCCATTTTACCAGTGCTGGTATTAGCCAAAAATGGTGTTCGATGACCAATTTGAGTCAACACGCCAATTAATCTCCCGGCTTGGATTCCAGCTCGATCAGGCGCTTTTTGAGTTCTTTTTCTTCCAAAAATCGTGCGGTCTCATCCCGAATCACCGCAACCACACCACTCACTTGATGATGTTCATCATGGAGCATGGCGACCGTGAATGCGATCGACAAGGTATGCCCATCTTTATGAATGGCTGGCACTCGCAGGGTTTGCTTGCCGTACTTTGTGGTGCCTGTTTCCATCGAGTGGTGATAGCCTTCCCAATGACGCGCCCGAAATCGCTCCGGTGTAATGATGTCTAGATTTTGTCCCAAGGCCTCTGCCGCGGTGTACCCAAACATTTCTTCGGCAGCACGATTCCACAGGGTAATTTTGCCTGCCACATTAGATACCACCACAGCATCACCAATCGCCTCAATGAGCTGATGAAGATCGACCTCATGGTTCATGATCTGCTCCCTTGAAAAACAAATGGCGCCCGCAGGCGCCATTGCTTAATCACGAATACGATTAGACTGCTTTTGCTGCATGCAACTGAGCAATTTGGTCTTTGCTGTAGCCAAGATCTGAGAGAACTTCATCGGTGTGCTCACCCAAAACTGGGGATGGCTTCACTTCAACTTTCAGATCGGAGAACTTAATGGGGCTACCAATTGTCAGGTACTTGCCGCGTACTTTGTGATCCACTTCAACAATCGAACCACTTGCACGTAAGTCAGGAGACTCAGCAATCTCTTTCATCGAGAGTACGGGTGCGCATGGAATATCGTACTTACGCAAGATGTCAACCGCTTCGTACTTAGTCTTATCTTTGAGCCAATCTTCAATGGTTGCGAAGATGTCAAAAATCTTATCTTGACGAGCTTGCGCAGTCATATAACCTGGATCGGTTGCCCACTCTGGCTTCCCAAGAGCTTTGGTAATTGGCTCCCAAGCGTGACCTTGGATCGTGAAATAAATGTAGGCATTTGGATCGGTTTCCCAACCTTTGCACTTTAAGACCCAGCCAGGCTGTCCGCCACCACCAGCATTACCGCCGCGGGGCACAACATCAGTAAATTTGCCATGGGGATACTGTGGGTACTCTTCGAGGTAGCCGACACGATCCAAGCGCTGTTGATCACGCAACTTCACACGGCAGAGGTTCAATACGGCGTCTTGCATTGAGCAAGCCACCTTCTGACCTTTACCAGTCTTTTGACGGTGCATCAGAGCGGTCAAGATACCAATGGCCAAGTGCATACCGGTATTGCTATCGCCCAATGCGGCAGCAGATACGGTGGGAGGGCCGTCCCAGAAACCGGTGGTCGATGCTGCACCGCCAGCGCACTGAGCAACGTTCTCATACACCTTTAGATCTTCATACGAGTGGCCATCAGAGAAACCTTTTACGGAGGCCAAAATCATCTTGGGGTTCAATTCCATAATGCGATCCCATGAGAATCCCATGCGATCTAAGGCACCAGGACCAAAGTTCTCAACCATGACGTCAGAAACCTTGATCAACTTCTCGAGAACCTCTTTACCCTCAGGAGTTTTGGTATCCAAGGTTAAGGAACGCTTGTTGCCGTTGAGCATCGTGAAATACAAAGCATCGGCATCCGGAATGTCACGCAACTGACTGCGGGTTACGTCGCCAGAGCCAGGACGCTCTACTTTAATCACGTCGGCACCATAAAAGCCGAGCAATTGGGTGCAAGCAGGACCTGCTTGTACGTGGGTGAAATCGATAATCCGAATTCCGTCTAGTGGTTTACTCATCTTGAATCTCCTTTGGACTCTTTATATCAATTAATGATTACTTCTTGGTTGCAGTAGAAGCTGGGTTGAGGTTGGTTAAACGACCACTCTCAGTACCGGCAGTTTCATCAATCACAGCATTAATGACGGTGGGCTTACCAGAGGCCAATGACTTGTTCAATGCATCAGTCAATTCCTCAGGAGTGGTGACGTTAAAACCAACGCCGCCAAATGCCTCCATCATAATGTCGTAGCGGGCATTCTTCACAAACACGGTTGGAGCAACATCGGAGCCACCGGTGGGGTTCACATCGGTTCCACGGTAAACACCGTTATTGTTAAATACCACTGTGATGATTGGCAAGTTATAACGGCAGATGGTTTCGAGCTCCATGCCACTAAATCCAAACGCGCTATCGCCCTCGATCGCAATCACCGGCTGCTTACTAACAACCGCAGCTCCAATGGCATAACCCATACCAATACCCATAATGCCCCAAGTTCCGGAGTCAAAACGCTTACGTGGCTTGTACATGTTGACGATGCTGCGAGCATAGTCAAGGGTATTAGCACCTTCGTTCACGATATTGACATCGGGATTGGCCTTTACAACTTCGCGAATAGCACGCAATGCACTATGGAAGTTCATGGGGGAAGGATTCTTGGATAGCGTCTCCTCCATTTTGGCAATGTTTTTGTCTTTTTTCTCGTTGATTGCGTTAATCCACTCAGCGCTGGGCTTTGGAACGCTTGCAATTTGCTTCAAGATCTCTGTGACACACGAACCAACATCACCGATTACGGGAGCTGCGATTGGAACGTTGCTATCAATTTCGGTCGGTGCGATATCAATCTGAATAAATTTCTTCAAATGATTGCCCCACGTTTTACCTTTACCGTGAGCCAATAACCAATTTAAGCGGGCACCAACCAACATCACTGCGTCGGCTTCTGCCAACACAAATGAACGTGCTGCGGATGCGCACTGTGGATGAGTATCAGGTAACAAACCTTTTGCCATCGACATTGGCAAATATGGAATACCTGATTTCTCAACCAAATCTTTGATCTCTTGATCGGCTTGTGCATAAGCCGCGCCCTTACCCAAAAGAATCAAGGGGCGCTTTGCATTCTTCAACACATCGATAGCGCGCTTAATGGCATCTGGCGCAGGAATCTGCTTCGGTGCTGCGTCAATCACACGGAACAATGATTCTTGTCCCTTTTTAGCTGGAATACTCTGTCCCAATAACTGTGCAGGTAGGTCAAGGTATACGCCGCCTGGACGTCCTGATACCGCAGCACGAATGGCACGAGCTACGCCAATGGCGATGTCTTCTGCCTTATTAATCCGGTAGGAAGCTTTAGCGTAGGGCTTGGCAGCATTGAGCTGATCCATCTCTTCGTAATCACCCTGCTGCAAGTCCACAATCTCACGCTCGCTCGATCCAGAAATCAAGATCATGGGAAAGCAGTTGGTGGTTGCATTGGCAAGGGCGGTCAAGCCATTTAAGAACCCGGGGGCTGACACCGTTAAGCAAATACCGGGCTTTTGGGTCATGTAACCGGCAATCGCTGCAGCATTACCTGCATGCTGCTCATGGCGGAAGCCAATAAAGCGCATTCCTTCAGCCTGGGCTAAACGCGCCAAATCGGTAATCGGAATACCAACAAGTCCAAAAATGGTGTCGATATCGTTAGCCTTAAGGGCGTCGATGACTAAATGAAAACCATCGGTTAATGGGGTATCTTCTGCAACTGCATTCGCAGAGTGCTCTTTCGTCGCTGTCAACATAACGTTGTCTCTCTCCGTGGGATTGGTTGTCTTCAACATTGCCTCCATAAAAGAGTCTCCGCTGAACTGAAACGAATCTTAGGACTCATAAATAGCTTCAGCATTGACTTTAGTCAATTTCCCCTAAAATCCAATAAAAACCTAGGGTTAGCGCTTACTGAATGAATCCAATAACCCTAATTTTTATATAAATAACTCTTTATGTTTGCTCTTAAGGCGACTTAGAGTTTCGGGCGAAAGATTGAGATAGGCAGCTAATTCTTTCTTAGGAAGAACTTCAAATAAGTTTTCGTATTTCCGTAAAAATCGCTCGACCCGACCCGGGGCATCGAGCATGTGCAAGGTAATGGTATGCGCCATGATTTCACTCATGAGACGCATCACCTCAAACTCAAAACTTTCTTTCAGTTTTGGATGGTTCTCTAAAAACTCAGCCCACTTTTTAAGCGGCATCCGCGCCACCCTTGCCTTGGTAACCGAAGCAATACTATATGGAGCGGCGCGCTGCAAGCGCCAAGCGGCATAACTGGTTTCAATATCTTTCTCAATTGCAAAGCGTAGGATCATTTCTTTTGCATCGGCACTAGACACAATGCGCTTCAAAATTCCATCAAGAACAAAGTACTGCTCCATCTGATAGTTGCCTTGGCGCAATAAGATCTCAGATTTCTTAAGATCCGAGATCTCAAGAGAGCCCTCTAATTCAGCCATACCGCTCGGATCCAAGTTACGCAGAACAATGTTTTGGCTAAGCTGTAAGCGAATTAGATTTTTCTCTGGATGTCTATCTAATATGGTCATTGAAAAGTATGTGTTTGAACTTCTCATTGTAAGCCTTCCGATACCAGATATTCGGGTTATTCCTAGTCGCAGATAGGGTAATATAGGGTCGTCGTGGTGCCCAAATGCCTGCATTTGGGTTAAACGGGAAACACTACTCAAACGTGTGCTGCCCCCGCAACGGTAAGTGAATGCGCTGCTCGTTTAGCGCTATGGTTTGATAAGCCACTGTGTATCAATGCATGGGAAGGCCAAATCTAAAGTTCACCAGCCCGGATACCGGCCAAGACAGGTGGAAC
>JBDLUB010000105.1:0-4902 GCA_039805525.1 Pseudomonadota bacterium
CGATGAAATTCGTCGAGGAACTGCCCAGATCGAGTTACGAACCCGCGTGGCACGCTCGGTCACGATTGCCAAGCAACGTCATAAATTAGCTTTGGATCTGCATGTAATTGATAACGGTCCTGGTATCCCCGACGAGATTCGGGAGCGGATCTTTTTTCCCCTGGTCTCGGGACGCGAGGGCGGTAGTGGCCTGGGGCTAACCCTTGCGCAGACCTTTGTGCAGCAGCATCAGGGTTTTATTGCCTGCGAGAGTCGTCCAGGCTATACAGATTTTCATATACAGATTCCTTATCGGAAGCAGGAGATAGCGGCATGAACAAACCAATCTGGATCGTTGATGACGATCAATCCATTCGCTGGGTTCTCGAGAAGGCTCTGAGTCGCGAGAAGATACCGCATCGTAGCTTTAGTAATCCCAATGATGTACTCAATGCCCTTGAAAAAGAATCCCCCGAGGTATTGATCTCCGATATCCGCATGCCTCGTGGCAATGGTATTGATTTATTGCAGCATGTGAAGGCGAGCCACCCGCATTTGCCGGTCATCATCATGACCGCCTATTCTGACCTCGAGTCAGCGGTTTCATCCTTTCAGAGTGGGGCGTTTGAATACCTTACAAAACCTTTTGATATTGATAAGGCGGTGGAGTTGATTCATCGAGCGGTAAGCGAAGGCAAACGCTCACCAGGTCCCAATAAAGAATCCAATGCTTGGCTCCAAGAAGCCCCAGAAATTATTGGTCAAGCGCCCGCTATGCAAGAGGTCTTTCGAGCCATCGGACGTTTATCCCAATCGCAAGTCACCGTGCTGATTACGGGTGAGTCTGGAACGGGTAAAGAATTAGTGGCACACGCACTGCATAAACACAGCCCACGAGCCAAGGGACCATTTATTGCCTTGAATACTGCCGCTATTCCAAAAGACCTACTTGAGTCCGAGTTGTTTGGCCATGAGCGCGGCGCATTTACTGGTGCGCAAGCACTGCGGCGTGGACGTTTTGAGCAGGCTGAGGGCGGCACACTCTTCTTAGACGAGATCGGTGATATGCCATTTGATCTGCAAACCCGGCTCTTAAGAGTTTTATCGGACGGCCACTACTACCGCGTGGGTGGTCATGATCCAATTCGGGCGAACGTGCGCATCATTGCAGCAACTCATCAGAACCTTGAGGCACGGGTGGCGCAAGGATTATTCCGGGAAGATCTATTGCATCGCTTAAATGTGATTCGGATCCGTTTGCCGGCATTGCGCGAGCGCTCGGAAGACATTCCTGCGCTCGCACGGCACTTCATGATCTCCAGCGCGAAGTCCTTAGGGGTTGAAGCCAAGCGCTTATCAGATGAGGCCATTAAAGCGATTAGCCAAATGTCCTTCCCCGGAAACGTGCGCCAGCTTGAGAACCTCTGCCACTGGATGACCGTAATGTCACCCTCCACCATTGTTGGCGTTCATGATCTCCCCGAGGATTTACTGCTATCGGCTAATCCACCTGCTACAAGCGCAAGTTCATCAGTAGCCACCTCTATACCAAGTCTAGAAGCCAGCATTGGTCAACGGGGCGGGGATTGGGAGAGTAACTTACATCGTTTGGCAGTCAAGATGCTGCAAGAAAACCAAGACGAGGTATTTGATTCGCTCTTAGCTAGGTTTGAACGCTCGGTCTTAAGTGCGGCGCTTGAGGTCACGCGTGGTCGTAAAGTAGAGGCAGCAACCCGCTTAGGGATTGGACGCAATACGATCACTCGCAAACTGCAAGAGTTGCAGATCGAAGCCTAAGTAGACATCGCTGGCCTTTACAATCCAGTGATGCCTATCCATTCGAGTATTCGCTTAGCCGCTTGGAACGTTAATTCCATTAAGGTTCGTCTGCCGCATGTGATTCGGTGGCTAGAGAGCCAGGAAAAAGTGCAACGTCCAATCGATGCTTTGTGCCTCCAAGAGCTCAAACTCACCGACGACAAATACCCTCATCAAGAGTTAGAGCAAGCGGGTTACTTGAGCCTCACTAATGGCCAAAAAACTTATAACGGCGTAGCGATTGTGGTGCGCAAGGCCGCGCTAAGTGCAATCAGTTCCGATCCCCAAACTACCTTTCTGAAGGTCACCAAGAACATCCCAAACTTTGCAGACGAGCAGCAACGTATCGTTGCAGCTACGATTTCATTTAAAGAAGCGCAACCCATCCGCATCATCAGTGCCTATATGCCCAATGGGCAAGACCCGGCGAGCGATAAATTTCAGTACAAATTGACTTGGTTACAAGCCTTGCAAACCTGGTTGCGTGATGAACTAAAAATTTATCCCCGCTTAGCTCTACTGGGCGACTTCAATATTGCGCCAGAGGATCAAGATGTGCATGACCCCAAAGTTTGGGAAGGACAAAACCTGGTTTCTCCGCAAGAGCGTGATCAATTTCAGAGGCTCATTCAGTTAGGATTGTGCGACTCATTCCGACTGTTTGAGCAAGCCCCAAAATCCTATAGCTGGTGGGACTATCGCATGATGGCATTTCGTCGTAACGCGGGATTGCGTATTGATCACATACTGCTTAGCAACGCCCTTAGAGAAAAATGCATGGCCAGTACGATTGATAAAACCCCCAGGGGCTGGGAGCAGCCCTCGGACCACGCTCCGGTGATTGTGGAGATTGCTAAATAAGTTAATGCGCAGTGACCAAGCCACCATGACGCAATAGTGCATCAATTTGTGGAGGACGCCCCCGAAACGCTGCAAATGACTCTGCAGCCGGACGACTACCACCCACCTCCAAAATCTCTTGGCGATACCGAATACCCGTCTCTGGATCCAAGACCGTACCCTTAATCTTGGCGGCTTCTTCAAATGCCGCATAGACGTCAGCTGATAAAACCTCGGCCCATTTATAACTGTAATAGCCTGCGGCATAACCGCCTGCAAAGATATGACTAAAGGTATTGGGCCAGCGCGAGATCGATGCTTGGGGAATCACGTGGTATTCATTATTGATCGATCGGGCAAGGTCTAAGACCGCCTGACCTTGTGCGGTATTTGCATCAAAGCGCGAATGCAAACGCCAATCAGTTAAAGAGAACACCAGCTGACGCATGGTGGTTAAGCCATTTTGGAAGTTCTTGGCAGCTAGCATTTTGTCAAATAAGGATCGGGGTAAGGGCTCGCCCGTATCAATATGAGCGGTCATGCCTTGCAGTACTTTCCACTCCCAACAGAAGTTCTCCATGAACTGGCTGGGTAACTCAACAGCATCCCATTCAACGCCATTGATGCCAGAGACACCCAATGCGCCCACTTGCGTGAGGAGGTGGTGAAGACCATGACCACTTTCATGAAAGAGGGTAATCACATCATCATGGGTAATGGTGGGCGGTTTCATTTGACCATTGACCTCGATGGGTGCTGCAAAATTACAGACCAGATACGCAACTGGTGCCTGCACTTCACCATTACTGAATACGCGCCGGCCACGAGCGTCATCCATCCATGCGCCACCCCGTTTACCTGGACGCGCATAGGGATCTAGGTAAAAGTAAGCAATGGGTTGCTGCTGACCATTTAGGATCTCAAACGATTGAACGCTAGGATGCCATGTGGGTAACGATGCAGGGCGGATACTCACCGAGAACAGGGTCTGGATTACCTTAAATAATCCCTCTAAAACCTTTGGTAGAGGGAAGTACTGTTTGAGCTCATTCTCAGAGAATGCATACCGTGCTTGCTTAAGTCTCTCAGATACAAACGCCATATCCCATGGTTCAATTGTTTGAAGGCCTAAGGACTTCCTTCCAAACTCTTGTAGCTCTAACCAATCCTTTTGTGCGAATGGCTTAGCGCGTTGAGCAAAGTCGCTTAAGAAGGTATCGACCTCGGCTACATCTCGTGCCATCTTGGGGGCTAAGCTGAGTGCCGCATAGTTTGCAAAGCCCAGCATTCTTGCTTCTTCATCCCGCAGACGCAATTGATCAATCATGTTTTGGGTGTTATCCCACTCCAGTTGACCCCGACCATACTGGGCTGCCAGCTCGGAGGCGCGGGTTACGTATGCCTCATACATGAGGCGCCGCAGTGAGCGATTCTCAGCATACTGTTGTACCGGGTAATAGGATGGAAAGTGAAGCGTAAACGCCCAACCCTCCAAGCCCTTTTGTTTAGCAGTATCAGCCGCTGCCGCAATGACATCGTCAGGTAATCCAGCTAGATCGTCGATCGAGGTCACCACATGCACAAAGGCATCGGTGGCATCGAGCACATGATCCGAAAAGGCTTTAGCCAAAATCGCCTGCTCATCCTGGATCTGGGCAAAGCGTGGCTTATCAGCATCGGGTAGCTCAGCACCTCCTAAACGAAAGTCGCGTAAGGAGTTCTCAATCACTTTCTTTTGATCAGCACTCAGAGCCTCAAATGAAGAGCTATTTCTTAACTCTTTATAGCGCTGGTAGAGGGCTAAGTTTTGCCCAAGACTGGCAAAGAAGGCGGTAACTTTGGGTAACATCGCACCATAAGCTGCACGGAGTTCTGGTGTATCAGCGACTGCATTGAGGTGCGATACCACGCCCCATGAGCGGCCCAATTGCTCAGTAGCATCTTCAAGGGGTTCTACTAAATCAAGCCAGGTTGCTGGTGTTTTTGTATCCACCGCCCTAGCAACCGCGGTCTCGCAAACACTCAGCAAGTGCTCAATGGCTGGAGCAATTTGCTCAGGACGCACGGCATCGTACTGCGCAATGCCGCGACCAAAGGATAAAAGGGGATTATGGGAATCGAGGGAGGGGGGATTGATTAGAGCATTCATAGGGATAGCTTACCCGAATGCAGAAAAACCGGTATTCCCCTCAACAACAATTAACTAAGCTTACTTGCCGGCTTAGTACTCCGTTCAACTGCCTCAAGAGTATTCATGAGGAGCAT
>JBDLUB010000106.1:0-4780 GCA_039805525.1 Pseudomonadota bacterium
GAAGATTCGCTTAATTAATCGCTTAAGTCAAGCTGGCTATGCCAAGATTGAGGTGACCTCCTTTACGAGCCCCAAAGCTATTCCGATGCTGGCTGATGCAGACGATGTGATGCGTGGTATTGAACGCGTTCCTGGGGTCGAATACACAGTCTTAATCCCAAATCTACGCGGTGCTGAGCGCGCGCTTGCAGTTGGCGTTGATGAATTCAACCTGGTGATGTCAGTTAGCGAGACGCATAATCAATCCAATCTGCGTATGTCCCGTGCCGATTCAGCCAAAGCTCTTGGTGAGGTAATTTCTTTGGCACACCAATCTAAGGTAGCTGTCAATGTCTCCCTTTCCACCAGCTTTGGGTGTCCGATGAGTGGCATGACCCCCGTCGATGAACTAATGCATTGGATTGATCATTTTGTTGCTCAAGGTGTTCGGGGTATTAGTATTTGTGACACTACCGGTATGGCCAATCCTCGGCAAGTCACTGAGATTTGCGAGAAGGCTCAATCCAAGCATCCCAGTACGCAGTGGACTCTGCATTTTCATAATACCCGCGGCATGGGTTTAGCCAATGCCTTGGCTGCCGTTCAGGCGGGAATTGTGCGCTTTGATTCGTCTTTAGGTGGATTAGGCGGCTGCCCTTATGCTCCGGGAGCGACTGGCAATATTTGCACCGAGGAATTGGTTCATATGTTGGATCTGATGGGCTTTCACACCAATATGAACCTTGATTTATTACTCGAGTACGCAGCGGAGTTGCGCACTTTAGTAGATCGCCCCTTGCCAAGTCAGGTTCTGCTTGCAGGCAAAGTAGATCGCCTCTATGACAAGATCTGTCAGAGCTAGATACTTCCTCCTTACTTCTTCGAAGCGGCTTTCACCTTTGCGAGATACTCAGCAACACGGTGCTTAATATCAGGCACCGAGCCCGATTGCACCAAATCATATAAATCAACGGCTCGGGTATCGCGTTTGCAAGCATGCAACGCCATCGCACGAGCATCAGGCGGGATCTCCAAAATATGCTCAAGAACTTGTGCTTCATACGCATGCCAATCGGTCGCCTCTAAGACAGCAGTGAGGATCCCAAAATCTTTAGCTTGGTGTGCATCAATACGACGTGGATTACCAATCAGCTGCTGCGCGCGATCGGGTCCGACGCACTCTGCCAGTCGCCTCGATCCCAAAATCAAACCAAAACGGGCCCCAGGAAACATTATGCGCATATCCTCCGAACCTGCCCTGTGACGACATGCCAAGAGTAAATCTGCCCCTGCTCCAATCGTTTGCCCATGGGCTAATGCCATCGTGTCATATGGTGCATGCGCAATCGCTTGGAGCATTTGCTCAATGCGTACAAAATGCAATAGCAGATCGCCAGGACTTGCGTCATCAAAGTTTGAGAAATCAAAGCCGGCACAGAAACCCTGGCCCTCGCCTCGCAATATCAGCAAGCGAGTGCCATCGGTCTCCGCCTCCTTGGTGACAGCGAGCAACTCACAAGCCAACTCATAGCTAATCGCATTACGCTTCTCTGGACGATTGAGAGTGACTCGTTTGATGTGACCCGAATGCTCTACCCGTATGGTGTTCATATTTACCCCACGATCTCAGAATTATGCTCACCTAAGCGCGGCGGTCTGCGCTCGATGGGAGCCGTTGCACCATTAAATTTAATGGGATTAATCACCGTTTTAGTTGCTTGGCCATTCGCCATCACCATGGGTTGTACCCAACCCATCGCAAGGGTTTGTGGATCATTTAAAACATCGGAATACTGATTGATTGGACAACATGGCACACCCGCTTGACTAAATTGTGCAATCCAATTGGCGGCCGTATCCTGTTTTAAGATCGCCTCGATCAACTCTTTCAAAGCGATTTGATTTTTTGCCCGCAGTGCTGTGCTAATAAAGCGCTCGTCATTTAAAAGCTCTGGGCTCTTCAAGATCTGACAAACGGTTTCCCATAGAGCTTGCGTACCAGCTGCCATCACCAAATAGTCGTCTTTGGCTTTAAATGCTTGATACGGGGCATTGCGAGGATGGGCTGAGCCTAATTTAACTGGATCTTTGCCTACCCCAAAGTACTCCGAGGTTTGCAAGGCGGCTATTGCTAATGAAGTTCCCATCATTGGCACATCAATATGAACACCCTTACCCGTTTGCGCCACGGCTCGTAATTGCGCACAAATACTCATTGCACCATACAAACCAGCCGTGAAATCCGCAACTGGTACACCGCATTTGACAGGTGCTCCATCGGGTTCTCCAGTCACACTCATGATGCCGCTCATCGCCTGAATCGTGACATCAAATCCGCCCTCATTAGCACGCGGTCCAGTTTGACCGTAGGCCGAGATCGAGCAGTAAATTAGTTTGGGATTAATGGTAAGAGCTGAGTCAAAATCCAGGCCGAGACGTTTCATCACACCAGGACGGTTGTTCTCGATCAGCACATCCACATTGGCAATCAAATCTTTAGCTCTCGAATTATCGTCTGGTTTTTTTAAGTCTAAGGTAATCGATCGTTTATTGCGATTTAGAGAGGCGAAGTTCTCACTCAAGCGATCGTTCTCAGGACCGGTATGGGGAGGCCAGGCACGTAATGTATCCCCAGCCCCGGGGTTCTCTAATTTGATGACATCTGCTCCGAGATCAGCGAGTAGCAAAGCGCAAAATGGTCCTGCGGCGACATTGCAAATCTCAAGAACACGAATTCCGGCAAGTGGTTTTAAGGCAGAAAGCTCAGAGGTGTTCATAGGCACTCTTTTAAATGGAATACCTTATTCTAACGATCTCTTTAGTAGTAGCTCAGTGGCTGTGTTTTGCCCTTAAAGATACGGTAGGAGAATAAGGTATAGGCCAGGATCGTTGGCAACACCACAATCGCGCCCCAGAAAATGACCCACAACGATTGAGTGGATGCGGCCGCTTGCCACACCGTCATGCGATCGACGACTAGATAAGGAAACAAACTATAGGCAATTCCAAAGAACGATAACCAAAAGATTGCAACCGTTGTTGTGAATGGTAACCATTCCCGCTGGCTTGGGTTGGCTTTAAGCCGATGCAGCGCTCGATCCGTGATTAGAAATAAGAGCGCGGTCGCAATCGGAATCGGTGCCAACCAAACAATGTTGGGATAGCTAAACCAACGACTCATGATTTCTGGACTGAAATACGGCGTTGCTGCCGAGATCAAGGCAATGCCCAATCCAGTTAACCACAAACTTGCCCGCGCCCATGAAGTCGCTCGCAACTGCAACGCTCCCTCCGTTTTCATGATGAGCCAGGTTGAACCCAGCAAGGCATATCCTGCTGGCAAGCAAATACCGACTAGGGCAGCAAAAATCCAGCCTAATAAGCCAGACTCATAGCCAATAATATGACGCCCGATCATTACGCCTTGAGATACCGCTGTTACTAAGCTACCGAAATAAAATAAGAAGTTCCAAAGCGGTTTCTGCGCCAAGTTCACTTTAGCCCGAAAATCAAATGACACCCCGCGCAGAATCAAACCAGCCAACATAATTGCCACAGGTAAATAAAGTTCAGTGAGGACAATACCGTGTGCAAACGGAAATGCAACCAGCAAAATACCCACTCCAAGCACCAGCCAGGTCTCATTGGCATCCCAAAAAGGTCCGATCGAGGAGATCATCACATCTTTGTCAGCATCTCCAGCACGATTGAGCAAAATACCAACTCCTAAATCGTAGCCATCCAACACAACATACGACAACATGGCAAAGCCCATTGCTCCCAAGAAAAACAGGGGGAGCCAGACGGAAGCTTGGGACCAGTCAGCTGGGATCATTTAGGCTTGCACTGAAGCAGATGAGGGCTGGATTGAAATGGGTGCCTCTACCTCCGCACTCTTCTTGTCCGCTTGTCGTGCCATGTAGAAGATTGCCCAGATGTAAGCAATGATTAAGGTAAGGTAGAGAAACAAATACATCATCAGAGTACTAAATACCATGCCGCCCGGCAATTTTGTAGCCGCTTGCGCCGTGGTCAGAACGCCATGTACTAAATAAGGCTGACGCCCAATTTCAGTGACATACCAACCAGCAACCACTGCTACCCATCCTGAAAAGGTCATCCAGACAAAAATGCGGGCTAACCAATTGGGTAAGTCCTGTCCGCGACGCATCCGCCACCATCCATACCAAGACAAAACCAGCATCAACACACCAATGCCAACCATGATGCGAAAGGCAAAGAAAACGGGTTTGACTGGCGGTGTTTTATCAAAATCGTTTAGGCCCTTGACCTCACCGTTCCAATCGTGGGTTAAATAAAAAGAAGCTAATTTTGGAATCGCAATCTCAAACTTATTGGATTTAGTTTTTTCATCGGGGATGGCAAATAAAACAGCAGGAACGCCATTACCTGTCTCCCAGATTCCTTCCATCGCTGCTAATTTGGCTGGTTGGTATTTAAGGGTATTGAGTCCGTGCATATCCCCCAAGAAAATCTGGATGGGGGTGACAATTGCAGCTGCTACGATGCCAAATTTGAGGATGGCCTTATTCGCTTGGGTACGACTCCCTTGTAAATAGCGATAGGCTGATAAACCTGCTAACAGAAAGAACACGGTTAGAAATGAAGCGGTCATCATGTGGGCAAAGCGGTATGGCATGGATGGGTTAAACACGATTTCCATCCAACTCACCGCATGGGCCTGGCCGTCGATCATCTCAAAGCCTTGTGGAGTTTGCATCCAGGAGTTAAGAACAATGATCCAGAATGCAGACAAGGTGGTTCCAAAAGCGACTAAGAA
>JBDLUB010000107.1:0-4777 GCA_039805525.1 Pseudomonadota bacterium
AATAGTGGGTTAGGTTGGATAACCCCGATATCTTCCCCCAGGCCTCTCTTAATCAGGTTATTGCCAAGATTAAGAAGGGCGCCCACGCTTACAAGAGCCTCTAAGATTACGTTGTATCACTGATCGGCAAGCTTGACAAGGATGGAAACGGCGTTCTCAACTTCAAGGAGTTCACCGATGGACTTAGAGGGTAAGTATAACCTAACAACTATATTCATAATTTGCTATTAAGTATAAAATGCCGTTATCTAACCGACTATCCCCTATGAATATAGTATGGACATCTACCTGAGCAACCACGAAGAGCACACTCTTATGAGAAGATTCGACCACAATGGCGACGGCAAACTGACGCTCGAGGAAGCTAAGGCTGGGATGCCAAGAGTTGCAGCCAACTTCCAGCGCATTGATACCCAGAAGAAGGGCTATGTCACCGCCGCAGAAATTAAGGCAATGGCTGATCGCTAAAGAGCGAGATACTCTAGCGGGGTACTAGCCCCACTCGAGGTGGTGCTTTGATGGGCCGGTACCGAACGTAATCTTTACTTCGATGCTATTGTTATCACTCTGTCTATAAGAGTGATTTGTCATGAGTTATCAGCTCGTTTGGTTTAAGCGTGATCTGCGTTGGGAGGATCATGCCGCCTTAGCGCATGCTGCAAAGCGCGGACCAATACGCTGTATTTATATGATTGAGCCAAGCCTCTGGCATCAACCCGATATGGCTCTGGGCCATTTTGTATTTATTACCGAGTCGCTGATTGACCTCGACGCTCAACTCAGAAAATTAGGTGGTGGCCTGGAGGTCTATACGGGTGAGGCAGTCGAGATTCTCGAGCGCATATGGCAAGTCCATCCATTTACTGGACTATATTCACATGAGGAGACCGGTAATCAATGGACGTATGACCGCGATCGACGTGTGGCGCGTTGGTGCGCAGATCATCATGTTCCGTGGCATGAATACCCACAGTTTGGAGTGGTACGACGTCTAAAGAGCCGCAATGCTTGGCAGTCGGCGTGGGAGCGTCATATGGCTAGAGCGCCAGAAGCTGTTCCAACACTTTCATTCTGGAATCACTCGATACCACCTTTGTCAGCAATCAATCCTCCAGTACATCTTCAGTACGATCCCCCAAAGCGTCAGCGAGGCGGGCGCAGTCTTGCACTCAAGACCTTGGATGATTTTTTGACCAATCGCAGTCAAGGCTATCGCGGCGGTATCTCCTCGCCTTTATCCTCTCCTCAGGCATGCTCCCGTATCTCGACCTATCTAGCCTATGGCTGTCTGAGTATGCGCGAGGTGGTGAGTCGCACCCGTGCCAGAATCACTGAAGAGGGGATTACAGCAAGACAAAAGGCAGGCTTGCGGGCGTTTCTGAGTCGACTGTATTGGCACTGCCATTTCATTCAAAAGCTCGAGAGTGAACCCGAGATTGAGTGGCGCAATATGCACCGCGGCTACGATGGTTTACGTGAGAATGACTTTCATCACGAGTACTTTGAGGCATTGAAGGCGGCACGAACCGGTTGGCCAATGGTTGATGCATGTGTGGTGATGCTGCGTGAGACCGGTTGGCTGAACTTTCGGATGCGTGCGATGTTAGTCTCCGTCGCGGCTTACCCGCTATGGTTACATTGGCGCCCCGTGGGCGAATGGTTGGCTACCCAGTTTTTGGATTACGAACCAGGGATTCATTGGAGCCAACTGCAAATGCAATCCGGCACCACTGGAATTAATACCACCCGGGTCTATAACCCGATTAAACAAGCGATGGATCATGATCCTAAAGGGGAGTTTGTTCGTCAGTGGTTACCAGCGATGCGTAAAGTGCCCGATACCTATCTCTTTGAGCCCTGGAACATGCCCCAAGCATTGCAAGACCAACTTGGCATTCGGGTGGGGGTTGAGATACCGCTACCGATTGTGGATTTGGCGATTGCTACCAAAGAAGCGAAGTCACGCCTGTATGGGCGCCGCCAGCAGGCCGAAGTCCGAGTCGCCAAGCAGGCGGTTCTAGAAAAGCACGGCTCTCGCAAGACGATGCATCGAGCCAGGGCAAAGACCCCTCCTGCGAAAGTACAACTGGGATTTGACTTTTAATGATCAGGTCTGAATAGCACGGCTATGAGTGAGGGTGATCGACACTCTGCATAAATAAGTAGATTTTGGTATTCTGATTTCATCACTACTTAGAGCATGCCCATGAAATCAATCCCCATCTTAAGTACCTTACTCAGTAGCTTGCTGCTTGTCACGTCTAGCACAAGTCTAGCTACAGTTAGCGGTGACCCGATCACTAAAAGTTGTATTAATCAGCAATTACGTAATCATCAAAATGTCAAGAACAGAAGCCTTGACGCCAGCGACTTTAGTAACTACTGCACCTGTGTAGCGCGGGTAGTGCGTAATTTAGCCAATGATCAACAATTGAGTGAACTTAATTCGTTAAGCAATCAAGCTAAGCCTGAGTGGCTCAAAGTGATTGAGCGCAATGCTCAAAAACAGTGCATGGTGGACCCCAACGCGAAGTTGCAGTCAACCTAAAGTAACTCATCGTGGGTTGTTCAATCTATTGGTTTAGAGCAGACCTACGTCTTCTTGATAACCCCCAGTTTGTAAAGGCTTGTCAAAACTCGGAGAGCCTATTACCCGTTTTTGTGCTTCCCCCGCAAGAGCAAACGTCATGGGGGTTTGATCGGGTCAGTAAGCAACGCTTTGCTTGGTTACATCAAAATCTTCGTGACTTAAGAAATTCACTGGAAGAGAAGGACTCTAAGCTACTTGTTCTAGAGGGTAAGGCAAACCATGTTTTGCCAGCGCTCTACAAGGAGATTGGTGCCGATGCGCTTTATTGCGAAGCAATTGCCGCTCCCGAAGAAGAACACGATGTTATGGAATTACAAAGAGCAGGACTAAAAATACACATCCAATGGCAATCGACGATGCTCGATCCTCAAACCCTGGGGATGGATATTGGCGAGCTACCTGATGTTTTTACTAACTTCCGGCACTTGGTTGAAAAACGTCGCTTCAAGTTTGCCAAGCCCGTAGATAAACCTCAAATGATTCCACCATTGCCAGTTACGGCACCCCAACAAGATCCAATTCAAGAGACAGCGATGCAACTCTTCGTAAAGGGCGGTGAATCTCATGCCCTAGCGCATCTCGAGCAATACTGCGAGCGACGCTTGCCCGACAGCTATAAAGAAACACGTAATGCCTTAAGTCAATTTGATGCATCGAGTAAGTTCTCACCCTGGTTAGCAGTCGGATCAATCTCCGCTCGTACGATTGCAAATCGGATTCATCAATATGAAGAGCAATACGGGGCTAATGATGGTAGCTATTGGCTTTGGTTTGAGCTTCTCTGGCGTGACTACTTTCGCTTTCTGATGCTTAAATACGGTAAACGCTTGTTTAAGTCCATGGGATTAAGTCGGCGAAGCCCAAACCCGTTTGATCCCGAAGCCTTTAAACAATGGACTATCAGCACCACCGGTGTTGATCTGATTGATGCCGGCATGCGGGAGTTAGCTGCGATGGGTTTTCTATCGAATCGTATGCGCCAGATTGTGGCGAGTCACTGGATTTATGCGATGAATGGCAACTGGCAGGCAGGGGCAGCCTGGTTTGAGTCCTGCCTAATTGACTATGATGTTTACAGTAATCAAGGCAATTGGTTATATATCGCGGGTCATGGCACCGATCCAAGGGGTGGTAGAGCCTTTAATGTCGCCAAACAAATTGCGCAATATGATGCAGATGGTTCTTATCGAAAACGCTGGTTGAATTAAATGACTTCTATTAAAAAACGGGTTGCCATCATCGGTGCGGGTATTGCTGGCCTATCCTGTGCCAAGGAGCTACAAGCTCATGGGTTTGCAATAACTCTCTTTGACAAGAGCAAAGGGGTAGGTGGTCGTATGAGCCATCGCTACTTTGGTGATTGGGAGGCGGACCATGGTGCTCAGTACTTCACAGCGCGTGATCCTCTATTCCAGAGAGAGGTCACGCAGTGGGTAGAAGCCAAGGTTGCCAAACCATGGTCAGGTCGAATCGTGACCTTCAATCATGGCAATGCCATCGATAAGCCATCGGATGCGACGCGCTATGTTGGTATTCCAGCGATGACCTCGCCAGCCAAACACTTGGCACGGAATCTGAATGTGCTGACCCAGCATACCGTAGCGGATCTGCATCGCATTAATGATCTCTGGAAAATCACTACCAAAGAGCACGGTCAACTCGCTGGGGCATTTGAGTATGTTGTACTGGCGATTCCGTCGGTGCAGGCTGAACGCTTAATTGGAAAATACTCATCTTCCTTAAAAGCGATTTGCCAGGAAGTGGTGATGCTGCCTTGTTGGACTTTATTGGCCTATTTAAAAGAACCACTTAATCTTCATTTTGATGGTGCGTTTGTAGAGGGTAGTGTGTTCTCCTGGTTGGCGCGTGATAACTCCAAGCCCGATCGTCCCGTATATGAGACCTGGGTAGCACAAGCAAGTCATGCATGGTCTAAAGTGCATGTGGATCAGACCCAGTTTGAGATCGAGCCCATTTTGATTAAGGCGTTTGAGGAGCTCACTGGGGTGGAGCCCGATTTGCACCAAAGCCATTTATGGCGTTATGCCAAACTTGAGGAAGCCAATGAACGTGAGTTTGGCATTGATCCATCGATTGCGGTGGGGCTATGTGGCGATTGGTTAAAGAACTCCACCATCGAGGGAGCTTGGCTAAGTGGCTATCGTCTGGCAGAGCAACTAAAGCAGA
>JBDLUB010000108.1:0-4742 GCA_039805525.1 Pseudomonadota bacterium
AGGCTTTGGAGCGAGCCAGCCATCGCAATTTGGAGCGGCGGTTGCTGGGGTCCAGCTAGCATCACGCCAGCAAAGCGTGCCGTCACCGTTTCTCCATGGTGTGCCGGTAGAGTTTACCCAGTTATCAACATTCTTTGGCTGGGCCATGACTGAACCGGCAGAAATCGTAATCACTGCAGCAAGCATCAGTTTTAGGGTTTTGTTCATTTTTTATCCTCAAAAAACATTTAATAAATTAATGCAACCGAATCGCCTAAAAGCCCAAAAAAGCCTAAAGCGCTACAACATAAATAGGTACTAACTATCGGAATATTAGCACAGGTTGTGTGTCTGTGAAATGATATTATTTCGAGATGGAACAAGCCGCTAAAGAAACTCTCCCAATATCCCTAGAAGACGAAATGCGGCGGTCCTATTTGGACTACGCCATGAGCGTAATCGTCGGCCGAGCCTTGCCAGACGTAAGGGATGGGTTAAAACCCGTACACCGCCGGGTTTTATACGCCATGTATGAATTAAACAATGATTGGAATCGGGCTTTTAAGAAGTCCGCCCGTATCGTGGGTGACGTAATTGGTAAATACCATCCCCATGGCGACACAGCGGTTTATGACACGATCGTCCGCATGGCACAGGATTTCTCGTTGCGCTATATGTTGGTCGATGGACAGGGTAACTTCGGCTCGGTCGATGGCGATAATGCCGCGGCGATGCGTTACACCGAAATTCGTCTTCGTAAGATCGCCCATGAGCTATTGGCGGATCTGGATAAAGAAACCGTTGATTTTGGTCCTAACTATGACGGTAGCGAAAAAGAACCCCTCATCCTGCCTGCAAAAGTTCCTAACTTATTAATTAACGGCTCCTCGGGTATTGCGGTGGGGATGGCCACCAATATTCCGCCCCACAATTTGGATGAGGTGATCCGAGCCTGTCTACATGTTTTACATCAGCCAGATTGCACAATCGATGAACTCATTGAGATTATTCCGGCGCCTGATTTCCCAACCGCCGGAATAATTTATGGTGTTCAGGGGGTTCGTGAAGGGTATCGCACTGGGCGCGGCCGAGTTGTGATGCGCGCCAAGACTCATTTTGAGGATATGGACAAGGGGCAGCGTCAAGCCATTATTGTGGACGAGTTGCCCTATCAGGTGAACAAGAAAAATCTGCTTGAGCGCATCGCCGAGTTAGTCAATGAGAAGAAAATTGAGGGTATCTCGGATTTGCGCGATGAATCTGACAAGTCGGGAATGCGAGTTGTGATAGAACTCAAGCGTGGCGAAGTGCCCGAAGTCGTTCTTAATAATTTATATAAGAGTACCCAGCTTCAAGATAACTTCGGTATGAATATGGTGGCCTTGGTCGATAACCAGCCAAGGCTCCTCAACCTCAAGCAAATGCTCGAGTATTTCTTGGCGCACCGCCGTGAGGTGATTACTCGACGCACCATTTTCGAGTTACGCAAAGCGCGCGAACGGGGGCATGTGCTTGAGGGCTTAGCTGTTGCCCTTGCCAATATCGATCGATTCATTGCCATCATCAAGGCTGCCGCCAATCCAGTAGTTGCCAAACAGGAGTTAATGGCGCAGGCTTGGGACTCTTCGTTAGTGCGTGAGATGCTATCTCGTGCTGAGGGCGAGGCTCCCGGTGGTCGCAATGCCTTCCGGCCCGAGGGCCTCTTGCCGGAATATGGCATGCAAGATAGCGGACTGTATCGATTGTCAGATGATCAAGCCCAAGAAATTCTCCAAATGCGTCTGCAGCGCTTAACCGGTCTTGAGCAAGACAAGATCGTGAATGAGTACAAAGAGGTGATGGATCAAATTGCTGATCTATTGGATCTACTTGCAAAGCCTGAGCGCGTCACCAAAGTCATTGAGGCTGAGCTACTTGAGGTGAAGGCAGAGTTTGGTTCAGAAGGTAGCGACTCGGGTCGTCGTTCTTATATTGAAATGAACGCCACAGAGCTGTTTACTGAAGATCTAATTACCCCAACTGATATGGTAGTAACACTCTCTCACGCTGGGTACATGAAGAGTCAGCCTTTAAGCGAATACCGAGCGCAAAAGCGTGGGGGTCGAGGTAAGCAAGCTGCGGCTACTAAAGATGAGGACTGGATCGACACTCTGTTTGTCGCCAATACCCACGATACGATTTTGTGTTTCTCTGACCGTGGTCGGATGTATTGGTTAAAAGTTTGGGAGGTTCCCCAAGGAAGTCGGACTTCACGCGGCAAGCCAATTGTTAATATGTTCCCATTAGTTGAGGGCGAAAAGATTACTGTGATTCTGCCGATTCAGGGCTATGAAGAGGATCACTATGTGTTTATGGCAACTCGCCGAGGAACCGTGAAGAAAACTCGCTTATCGGATTTCTCGAATCCTCGTAAAGCTGGAATCATTGCGGTTGACCTAGATGAAGGTGACTTTTTGGTTGGAGCGGCCATCACTGACGGTAAGCATGATGTGATGTTGTTCTCAGATGCAGGTAAGGCTGTTCGTTTTGATGAGAACGATGTGCGTCCAATGGGCTGTACCGCCCGCGGTGTCCGTGGCATGAACCTCTCAGATGGGCAAGAAGTGATTGCGATGCTAGTTGCCCCTGCTGAAGTTGCAGAGGGGTCTGTAGCAGCAGTTGAAGATGCCGCAGCACCAAACAGTGTGTTAACTGCGACCGAGAATGGTTACGGTAAGCGCACCCCGATTGCTGAGTACACTCGTCATGGTCGTGGAACGAAAGGCATGATTGCAATTCAGACTAGCGAGCGCAATGGCAAAGTGGTTGCTGCTGCTCTGGTTTCCCCAGAAGACCAAATTATGTTGATTACTACTGGTGGAGTACTTGTTCGTACGCGGGTATCTGAGATTCGGGAGATGGGTCGTGCCACACAGGGCGTCACTCTGATTAACGTCGATACGGGAACCCATTTGTCTGGATTGCAGCGCATCGCAGAGAGTGATTCGGATGAGGATGGCGACGACATGGCTGATGAGCAGGGCAATACCGAATCCGACACAGCATCTGATGCCTAAGCAAAGCTTCGACTAACCGGACTTCATAATGAGTTTTGACCGCCGCATTTATAACTTCGCAGCGGGTCCAGCAACCTTGCCCGAAGAGGTTTTGGAGCAAGCTCGCGATGAACTCTTGAATTGGCAGGGCCTCGGCACCAGCGTGATGGAAATTAGCCACCGCAGCAAAGAGTTTATGGCGGTTTATGAAAAAACCTTAGCCGATCTTCGCGAGCTTATGCGCATTCCAAACGATTACGAAATCTTGCTCTTACAAGGTGGGGGAATTGGTCAAAATGCGGCGATTCCGATGAATCTAATGCCCTTAGCCAAGAAACCCAAGGCAGATTTTGTGGTGACCGGGATCTGGTCGGAGAAATCCTTCAAAGAAGCGCAAAAATATGGGGAGGCTCACATTGCTGCGAGTTCGCAAGCGCAAGGATTTCAGTCGATTCCAGATCAAAGTACATGGACCTTATCCGAAGATGCGGCCTATGTGCATATCTGTGCTAACGAGACGATTGGTGGCGTTGAATTTGCTGAGTTTCCAAAGCTTGGTAAGACCCCATTGATTGCTGATATCTCGAGCAATATTCTTTCAAAAGCCATGAATGTCAGCGAGTGTGGCGTACTTTTCGCCGGTGCTCAGAAGAATATTGGTCCTGCAGGAGTCACTATTGTGATTGTGCGCAAGGACTTGATGGGGTATGCGATGCCCATTACTCCTTCAATCTGGGATTGGGCAAAGGAGGCAGCCAATCAATCGATGTTCAATACTCCACCCACTTTCCCAATTTATGTTTCGGGCTTAGTATTTGAATGGATCAAGCGGCAAGGTGGGGTAGAAGAGATGGAGCGCCGTAATCAATTGAAATCAAGCATGCTCTACGAGTTGATTGATGGAAGCTCCTTGTATGAAAATCGCGTGGATCCAAAGTGTCGCTCGAGAACAAACGTCACATTTTTTCTGAAAGACGAAGGTTTAAATGCAGAGTTTTTGGAGCAATCCAGTGCTGCAGGTTTGGCAGCCCTACGTGGCCATAAGGCCGCAGGAGGGATGCGCGCTAGTATCTACAACGCGATGCCGATTACTGGCGTTGAGACTTTGGTGGAGTTCATGCGTGAGTTTGAAAGGCGTGCCTAATGTCAAATGATGATCAACGGTTAGCTCCGCTACGCGCTCAGATTGATTCGATCGATCAAGAGCTTTTAGAGCTTTTATCGAAGCGTGCCGTGGCGGCCCAAGCGGTCGGCCATATTAAAAATGAATCATCAGCCCCCATTTTTCGTCCTGAGCGAGAGAGCCAGGTGATCCAGAATGTTTTACAAAAAAATCCTGGCCCATTATTGCCAGATGGTCTCGCTTCGATCTGGCGCGAAATTATGTCGGCATGTCGTGCGCTCGAATCCAAGCAAACCATTGCATATTTGGGTCCAACCGGCACTTTCTCGGAACAGGCGGCGCATCAATTTTTTGGGCAGTCGATTGACGGCTTGCCATGCGCGAGTTTGGATGAGGTCTTCAAGGCCGTTGAAAAAGGGGCCGCTAGCTTTGGTGTTGTACCTGTTGAGAACTCCAGTGAAGGTGCGGTTTCTCGAACCTTGGATTTATTGCTCGAAAGTCCATTGCAAATTAGTGGTGAGGTAGTCTTGCCCATTCGGCATCACCTCTTAACCAAGCATGGAAGTTTGGATGGTGTAAAAACAGTTTGCGCTCATGCTCAGGCC
>JBDLUB010000109.1:0-4707 GCA_039805525.1 Pseudomonadota bacterium
CTACTGAGCATGAGGTGTGAAATAGAAGTTTTTTGGACTCTCGACTAGAATATGCATCATCATGAATGTTTCTTCCAGTAAAGAAATTCTGAACAAATGTTCCACCTGCGTCTTGGGGCAATTTTGCCTGCCGCTTGGTCTTTCTGCCAACGAAGTGACCCAAGTGGATACTCTCGTCAAAGATCGAGTCCATCTCCACAAGGGCGATACCTTATACCGACACGGTGAACCGCTCAACGCCATATACAGCGTTCGTTTTGGTACCCTAAAAACAGAGCACTCATTACCGGATGGTCGCGCACAAATCATTGGCTTTCATATGCCCGGTGAGATTTTGGGTTTAGACGGAATTGGTGAGCACCAATACCAGGCCAATGCGATTTCACTCGAGGAAAGTGAGGTTTGCATCATTCGCTTCTCCGAATTTGAAAACTTGGCATCACAAATTCCCAGTTTGCAACATCAATTCCATCGCATCTTAAGTCGTGAACTAACTCAGGATCAACGTCATTTACTGTCATTGGGAACTCTCAGAGCCGAAGAACGACTCGCAGGATTTTTAATTAATTTATCCCAACGATATGCCGCACGCGGATATGAATTTACTGAATTTGATTTAAAGATGAGTCGCGATGACATAGGCAGCTATCTTGGGATTCAGATTGAGACGGTAAGTCGGATGTTGTCACGCTTTACCGAGTCTGGCTTATTACAAATTAAGCAACGCCACGTTAAGCTGATTGACATTGAAGGACTCTATCAACTCGCCGGGGTGCCGAACGTGAACGAGAAAAGCGACTGCTCATCACCTGTACGACTCAGTTAAGTAGATCATCATCTGCTGACTTCGAGTTTAGGAAACAGTCGCGTACGATAAATAACGAGATCGCACTTGAAATTGCGCAAATGGACCAAAAGGCAAAAAAACCAATTGAGTAAATTGCCTCATTCGATAATTGATGCGGCTGGCCAAACAGGAGCAAGTCTTCGGGCCTAAATAAACTGAATACCAAACCTTCAGCAATAATGGCTGTCAAAAAGGATGGCCAAAGAATCCAAATCGCCGTCTTGAGTTTCACGGCTGCACCTGTTCAACCTTAAGGCCCCGCTTAATGCCATCTCGCACGGGTTCATCGGCATGCACGGTGAATGCCAAATAAATAGTAATCGCACAACCAATTGCTGCCAAGGCAGGCCCGAGTATTAATAACCAGGGCCAGAGCTGTTTCCACCATGGTTTTGAAATTTGTGATTCGACTTTCATAACGAACTCCCTTTATTAGCGTGGCACGATAAAGCTTGATTTCTCATCGCGTGAGCGAATGTGTTCGCCCTCTTGCCCTCGAAACTGGAACAGAATCGGATGCGATCCCGATATCACTTCATTGATGGCTACACTTACCTTCACCGGAATTAATAAATTACTGGCAGGTGCAATCACTACGCTATGGATCACCTTGCCGCTGGAATCGAGCACTGCAATGTCTGGCAAACCGGTTGCTTTGATATCGACCTGCATTGGCGACTCGGAAGAGTTCATCAATTGGACGCGATAGACATTCTCAATATAGCGACCATCCACTTCACGAGCCAGAGCACCGCGATCACGCATAACATCTACTCGTAAGGGATTTCGTGTGAAGAGCGAAAACAAGAACACCGAGGTTAACACCAAAATAATTGAGGTGTAAATCAAGATGCGTGGGCGAAATAAGTGACTCCGCGCTGATTGATTCGACTCACGATTGAGCATGGCACGCTCAGTGGTATAGCGCACTAAGCCCTTGGGATAGCTCATCTTATCCATGACTTGATTGCAGGCATCGATGCAGGCCCCACAGCCAATACACATGTATTGCAAACCGTCACGAATATCAATCCCTGTGGGGCATACCTGCACACAGATACTGCAATCAACACAATCCCCTAAGCCCTTTTGGACTTGGTTTTCTGATTTATTGCGGCTACCACGAGGCTCGCCGCGCATCTTGTCGTAAGTCACCACAAAGGTGTCTTTGTCGACCATCACACTTTGAAAACGGGCATACGGGCACATATATTTACAAACCTGCTCACGCATAAAGCCAGCGTTACCCCATGTTGCAAAACTATAAAAGAGTAACCAAAAAGTTTGCCATGGCCCTAAAGAAAAAGCCAAGATATTGGCGCTTAGTTCTTTAATGGGTGTGAAATACCCAATGAAAGTAAATCCAGTCCACAGGGCAATGACAAGCCACAATGCATGTTTGGTAATTTTGAGTCGCCACTTTTTAAAACTCCACGGCCACTCTTCTCCATCTAGGCGAATACGGGCAAACCGATCCCCCTCCACTTTCCGCTCAATCCACATGAAGATTTCGGTATAGACCGTTTGCGGGCACGCGTAGCCACAAAATAGTCGGCCTGCGACAGCGGTAAATAGAAATAAGCTGAGCGCCGATAAGATGAGGAGTAATGTGAGATAGATCACATCCTGTGGCCACAATACCAACCCGAAGATATAAAACTTACGCTGCACCAAATCAAATAAAACGGCCTGACGATCATTCCAGCTGAGCCACGGTAGTCCGTAGTACAACAACTGGGTCAGCACCACAAACACCAAACGCCAGCTCGCAAACGGCCCACTAACTGAGCGCGGATAAATATGTTTACGAACTTCGTAAAGCGACTGCTCCACGATCTCGATCACAGGCTTGCTGTTGTCAGCAGTCTGTGCCGGTGATGTTTGATTCATGACTTTACTTCTTTGTACTCATCGGCTGATGCGACAAACCCCAAACATACGCCGTCAGAATCTGAATCTTTTCGGGAGTGAGAATTGCCTCATGGCCTGGCATGACCCCATTTCGACCCTTTTGCACAGTCTCAGTAATCGCTTTCTCTGAACTACCGTAGAGCCAAACTTTATCGGTCAAGTTAGGTGCCCCTAGAACAATATTTCCTTTGCCGTCTGGTCCATGACAAGCAGCACAGTTGGTTTTATAAACAGCCTCACCCTGAGCAATACGAAGATCATCAGCGGGTAAGTTCGAGAGGCTACGGACATATGCAACCACCTCACTAATTTGGGCAGAGCTGAGGTGGCCAAAGGCGGGCATAACACCTGCCCGTCCTTGTACAATCGATGCCCGAATCATCTCTGGTTCGCCACCATACAAATAATCCTTGTCATGCAGATTTGGGAATCCCTTAGATCCTCCAGCATCTGATCCATGGCATTGTGCGCAGTAGTTCAAAAATAAGCGCTGTCCCATTTCTTTGGCTTTAGGATCGGCCGCAACCTGCTCAATACTCATTTGCATGTATTTCGCATAAACCGGTTGCAGATCTTTATTTGCAGTCTGTACGGATTGATCATGCTCCGCTTGAGTGCTGTATCCCAAGACACCTTGATAGGCGCCTAAACCTGGGTAAAGAACTAGATAAATGGCTCCGAAGATACATGAGATGATGAACATCCACATCCACCAGCGTGGCAGTGGATTGTTCAGTTCACGCAAATCATCATCCCAAACATGGCCCGTATCGGTTACATTTCCCGAAGAATCTGTTGGTACTTTGGTTTTGCGTTGTGACATCAATAGCCATAAGCACCAAATAATGCCGACGATCGTTATGATCGCGATAAAAATACTCCAACCGGGACTAAAAAAATCACTCATGATTGATCCTTCTGAAACTCATCCGGGAGTGCAAATGGTAAATTTGCTGACTCCTCATTAGCAGCCTTGCGATGCTTAGACCATGCCCACCAAATGATTCCCAAAAAAACAAATAAACCAAAGGTGCTCGATATAGCCGATAGATAAGCGGTAAATGCTTGCATGCTGATCTCCTTTATTGGCTGGCAGTTTTAGTGGTGGCGCGGCGATTAGTGCCCAAGCCCTGCAGGTAGGCAACTAAGGCATCTTCTTCCGTTTTGCCTTCAAGCTCTTTGGGGGCATTCGCAATCTCTTCATCGGTATACGGAACCCCTAAACGCTTTAATGCCCGCATGTGTTTTTGAATACTCGACACATCCGCTGGCGCATTTTGCAAATACGGGTAAGCCGGCATATTGGATTCCGGGACGACATCACGAGGATTGCGTAAATGGATGCGCTGCCAGTCGTCTGAATAGCGTCCACCTACCCGGGCAAGGTCGGGTCCTGTCCGCTTGCTACCCCAAAGGAATGGATGATCAAAAACCGATTCGCCAGCGACAGAATATGGGCCATAGCGCTCGGTCTCTGAACGCAATGTACGAATCTGCTGAGAATGACAACCAACACAACCCTCACGCTGGTAAATATCGCGTCCAGCCAATTGCAATGCTGTAAATGGCTTGATTCCCGGGCTTGGCTCGGTGGTCGAGTGCTGGAAAAAGAGCGGCACAATCTGTACCAAGCCAGCCACACTCACAACCAAAATAGTGGTGATGATGAGCCAACCGACGTTCTTTTCGAGAGTGGCGTGAGAGAAAAATTTATTCTGATCTGACATTTTTCCTCCCGATTAATGAGCAACTTGAACGTTTGCGGGAATCGGTGCATCCACAAAACGCTCACCATACAAGGTCTTGAATACGTTGTACGCCATTAAGAACATACCGCCCAAGTAGCAGATACCACCTAATAGTCGAATCACGTAGAAGGGATAACTGGCCTTAACCGACTCAACAAAGCTGTAGGTCAATGTGCCATCGGCCTCAAAGGCTCTCCACAT
>JBDLUB010000110.1:0-4680 GCA_039805525.1 Pseudomonadota bacterium
CCGGTTTTCCAAAAGAGCTTATGCTCCAATCTTAACTATGGGCTTACTGACTTACACCCCCAAACAAACCCGGATCAAGATCTGTGGCTTGCGCACACCTGCAGATATTGAGGCGGCGGTGGCGGCTCAGGTCGATGCGGTTGGTTTTGTCTTTTATCCCCAAAGCCCCAGAGCGATAAGCCCAGAAGATGCTGGCACTCTAATTACCCAATTACCTGCCTCGATTGATGCAGTAGGGCTGGTGGTTAATCCCACCCCCAATCAGATGGAGGAGATTCGGGCGAATGTCGCCATTACCCTATGGCAATTTCATGGGGATGAGACCCCCGAGCAGTGTCGGCGGCTTTCGGGAGGTCTACCCTGGATCAAAGCCGCCCGAATTGGCCAGTCCTTCAATTTCCCAGAATTTTCCCTACAATATGGGGATGGTGCCGGCTTTTTGCTGGATGCATTAGTCGATGGCTACGGCGGTAGTGGCACCGCCTTTAATTGGAAGCTTATACCGGACACATGGGCAAACGTAAACGCGCATCGGGTCGTTTTGAGTGGTGGATTGAACTCGCACAACGTTGGCGAGGCGATTGCTCGTCTGCGCCCCTGCGCGGTTGATATCTCGAGCGGAGTCGAGGTTCGTAAAGGGGTAAAAGACCCGGTATTAATCAGGCAGTTTGCGGATGCAGTTCGTAGCGCCGATCAAACAAATCCAAGCAGTCATTCCTAACGCCCAGGCGTTAAACCAAGTCGAGGTACCTATGTACGACAAACCAGATGAACGTGGCCACTTTGGCCCCTATGGCGGCATCTTTGTTTCTGAGACATTGATGTATGCATTAAACGAGCTCAAAGAAGCCTATGCAAAATATCAGCATGACCCAGCATTTATTGAAGAGTTCCATTACGAGCTCAAACACTTTGTGGGTCGTCCATCCCCGGTCTATCACGCTAAACGCTTAAGCGAGCAATTGGGTGGAGCGCAGATTTATCTCAAGCGCGAAGATCTGAACCATACCGGGGCTCACAAGATTAACAATGTGATTGGCCAAGCGATGTTGGCCAAGCGTATGGGCAAACCGCGCATCATTGCTGAAACTGGCGCGGGTCAACACGGCGTGGCAACCGCCACTATCTGTGCTCGTTTTGGTCTGGACTGCACGGTTTATCAAGGCTCCGTCGATGTTGCGCGCCAAGCCCAAAACGTGTATCGCATGAAGTTACTTGGCGCCAAAGTGGTGCCAGTCGAGTCAGGGAGCAAAACGCTCAAAGATGCGCTCAATGAAGCCATGCGCGATTGGGTTACCAATGTGGAAAACACCTTCTACATTATTGGTACCGTCGCTGGTCCCCATCCTTATCCCATGATGGTGCGGGATTTTCAGAGTGTGATTGGGGAAGAGTGCAAAGTCCAAATGCCAGAGATGATTGGTCGCCAGCCCGACTATGTATTGGCGTGTGTGGGGGGCGGATCGAATGCCATGGGTATTTTCTATCCCTATATTGATGTGCCCAAGGTACGTTTGGTTGGCGTTGAGGCTGCAGGTCGCGGCATGAAAACCGGTGATCACTCCGCAGCATTATGCGCCGGTAAACCTGGCGTGCTCCATGGCAACCGTACTTATCTCTTGCAAGATGAGAACGGTCAGATTGCCGAGACCCATTCAGTATCAGCCGGTATGGACTACCCTGGCGTGGGACCAGAACATGCGTGGTTAAAAGATTCTGGTCGAGCAGAGTATGTGGCGATTTCGGATGAGGATGCGCTAAAAGCCTTCCATGATTGCTGCCGCATTGAGGGCATTATTCCAGCGCTCGAGTCTTCCCATGCAGTGGCGTATGCCTGCAAATTGGCACCGACCTTAAGTAAAGATAAAGTCATCTTGATTAATCTCTCGGGTCGGGGCGATAAAGATATGCATACCGTCGCTCAAGCAACCGGTTCGGAAGGCTAGGTTCATGTCAAAGATTGCTGGCGTATTTGCAGATCTCAAAGCTAAAAATAAAAAGGGCCTGATCCCATTTGTAACAGCGGGTGACCCGCATCCCGATTTAACCGTGGACGTAATGCATGCATTGGTGAAGGGCGGGGCTGATGTGATTGAGTTGGGTGTCCCATTTTCAGACCCAATGGCCGATGGTCCCGTGATTCAGCGTTCGTCCGAGCGCGCGCTTGCGCAAGGAGTGACACTCAAGCAATGCTTAGCCAATGTGCAGCAGTTTCGGCAACAGAATCAAACCACTCCCGTTGTGTTGATGGGATATGCCAATCCAGTCGAGCAGATGGGTCATTCAGCATTTGCAAAGGCCGCTAAAGCAGCTGGTGTCGATGGTGTATTGATTGTGGATTATCCACCTGAAGAATGCGAAGAGTTTGCTAAGCAAATGCGCAGTGAGGGTATTGATCCAATCTTCTTGTTGGCGCCCACCTCAAGTCAAGAGCGAATTCATCATGCTGCACAAATTGCAGCAGGTTACATCTATTACGTATCGCTGCGCGGAGTAACCGGTGCAAGTAACCTCAATACGCAAGACGTTGCAAGTGTATTACCCCTGATTCGGCAAGAGACTTCGATTCCGGTTGCCGTTGGGTTTGGAATTCGGGATGCGGCGAGCGCCAAAGCGGTTTCTAAAACAGCTGATGCGGTAGTGATTGGCAGTCGGATTGTGCAATTGCTTGAAGAGGCAAAAAAGGGTGAAGAGCTGACGGTGTTAGAGCGCTTTATCCATGAAATCCGACAGGCTTTAGACCAGGATTGAAGGTCGTTACAATACCGCTATGAGCTGGATTGACAAAATACTTCCGCCCCAGATCCAACAAAGTGATCCGGCCAGTCGGAAGACCGTCCCTGAAGGTTTATGGGTCAAATGCGGCGGGTGCGATGCGGTTCTTTACAGCACCGATATTGAAGCCAATCTTTCGGTTTGCCCAAAATGTTCGCACCATATGCGTATCAATGCGCGTAAACGCCTTGATCATTTATTGGATCCCAAGCCTCGCGTTGAAATTGGTGAATCGGTATATCCAGTGGATGCTCTCAAGTTCAAAGACAGTAAAAAATACCCAGATCGTTTAAAGCAAGCTAGTGATGCATCGGGTGAGTCCGAAGCCCTAGTAGTAATTGCTGGCAAGATTGAATCCATTCCTGCAGTGGTGGCCTGTTTTGAGTTTGAGTACATGGGTGGCTCGATGGGCTCGGTAGTGGGTGAGCGCTTTGTGCGCGGCGTTCAAGAGGCCATCCAGAAAAAATGTGCCTTCATTTGCATTACTGCCACTGGTGGTGCGCGCATGCAAGAGAGTTTGTTATCACTCCTGCAAATGGCTAAAACAAATTCGATGCTGACTAAGCTCTCGCAAGCGGGCTTGCCTTACATTAGCGTTCTAACCGATCCTACGATGGGCGGTATCTCAGCTAGTTTTGCATTCATGGGTGATGTGGTGATGGCCGAACCAAAGGCTTTGATTGGTTTTGCAGGCCCACGCGTGATCGAGCAAACCGTGCGTGAGAAATTACCCGAAGGATTTCAGCGCTCGGAGTTTCTAATGCAAAAAGGTGGTATCGACATGATTGTTGATCGTCGTCAGATGCGCACCGAGCTCGCAAAATTACTCGCCTTATTGCAAAAGATCCCGGCTGAGAAGTTGCCCAAGCAGTTGCTACAAACCAATAGTTCGAGCTAAGTCGTGCTTGAACCTCAGCAGAGCCAACCAATCCTATTCACAAACCTAGATGAGTGGTTATCCCACTTGGAGACCGCACACCCAGTAGGAATCGATATGGGTCTCGCCCGCATTACCCGGGTAAAGGAATCGCTGGGGCTCAAGTTTCCATGCCCCGTGATTACAGTGGGTGGTACGAATGGCAAAGGCTCCACTTGCGCCTTTTTAGAAAGCATTTTGCTAGCAGCCGGATATAAGGTGGCGTGTCATACATCCCCCCATCTCTTGCGATTTAACGAGCGCGCCAGAATCAATGGAGCCAATATCGGTGATGCTGATTTATTAAAAGCTTTTGAGCGAGTTGAACAAGCACGCTGTCGATTGATTGATCCACCAACCCTCACATATTTTGAGTTCACCACCTTGGCCATCATGGATCTATTTGCCAATGCGAAGGTTGATGCTGCGATCTTAGAGGTTGGGATGGGCGGGCGACTCGATGCGGTCAATATTGTGGATGCTGATTGCGCGATTGTGACGAGTATTGATCTTGATCACATGGCCTATTTAGGTAATACACGCGAAGCAATTGCTTTTGAGAAAGCGGGTATCTTCCGACCCAAGGCGATTGCGATCTGCGGCGACCCCATGCCTCCCACGTCTTTAATTAATCACGCCAATGAGATTGGCGCCGATCTGTGGTTAATGGGCAAGGATTACTCATTTACCGGCGATCAGCAGCAATGGGGTTGGTCGGGACGGGGTAAGCGCTTTAGTGGATTGGGGTATCCGGCATTACGGGGCGCTAATCAACTTCTGAATGCTTCAGCAGTGATTGCTGGGTTGATAGCCTTGCATGATCGATTACCGGTCAGCGCTCAGGATATTCGCAATGGTTTAGCACTGGTGGAGTTGCCTGGACGCTTTCAAGTTTTGCCTGGTAGACCCACGGTGGTGCTAGATGTTGCGCATAATCCGCATGCAGCCGCGACCTTGGCCCAGAGCATTGAGGCCATGGCATATCACCC
>JBDLUB010000111.1:0-4625 GCA_039805525.1 Pseudomonadota bacterium
GTTTTAAACCGTACACCATTAACGGCAGTCCCACTAAAATCTCAACCAATCTATTAATTAAATTCAACCTAAAGAGTCCCTAATATGAACAACGCGTTTGGCCTTCACCATCTCTGGACCCAAGGGGACTTTGTCACTCACTTTGTGGCTCTTTTACTTTTATTTATGTCGATCGTGACCTGGGTCATTTTGATCAGTCGACTATGGGGTTTGCGCAATATCAAACGCCTCAAAGGTGAACTAGATTCCTTTTGGCGAGCTCGCTCCTTTGATGAGGGACTCAATAGCTTGAGTAATCATGCGATCAATCCTTTCTTTATGGTTGCAAAGACTGGTAACGAAGCTTCGGCGCATCATCAGAACCAAAGTACCAGCCATCGCGAACTCTTCCAGACCCTTAATTACTCCGAGTGGATGGCGCGCAGTTTAAAAAATGGGGTTGATGCCTCAACGGCTCAGTTACAAAAAGGATTAACTTTTTTAGCATCCACCGGTGCAACCGCACCATTTATTGGCTTGTTCGGGACAGTCTGGGGAATCTATCATGCCCTAATTGCCATTAGCAGCTCTGGGAGCGCACAGATCGATCAAGTCGCCGGTCCGATTGGTGAGGCACTCATCATGACCGCTTTTGGTCTTGCCGTTGCGATTCCAGCAGTGCTTGGCTACAACACGATCAATCGTACTAATCGCTTAGTGGTTGCAGATCTCAATCGCTTTGCCAACGATCTTTTAGCCTACTTTGTCACTGGTGCACGCGTTGCCCAGAAAGATTAATCATGTCCTTTAGCAATCCCTCAAATGATCAGCAAGAAGACGGCATGATGGCCGAGATCAATATGACGCCGATGGTGGACGTCATGCTGGTTTTGCTTATCATTTTTATGATCACCCTACCAGTCGTCCAGCAAGCGGTGAAGGTCGAACTTCCCAAGGCCAATAGTGTGCGTAATGAAGTAAAGCCAGAGTCGGTGCAACTAACCATTGATAGCAAAGGTCAAATCTTTTGGAATAGCACACCGATCGACCTGGCAACCTTTACCGCATATGCTGACAAGGCTGCCAAGAAAGATCCCCAACCCGAGATCAACTTACGGGCTGATAAATCCGTTCGTTACGATGCGGTGGCTCAGGTACTTGCCGCGTCACGGCGTGCAGGTTTAACAAAATTAGGCTTTGTAACCGAGCCGGATTAATTAGGTTTAGCTGTCTTGCGCTCAGGCGGGGTGGTAATTGGATAACTGCGCTCCCAATGCGAGATAAAGTTTTTGTAATACTGCTGCGCTAAGGGGGTTGAGCGCAAAATGATCATGTTCTCGGCATTGCTTTTCTCGGCACTATTCGTGAAGTTATAACTCCCGGTTACGACAATCTCGCCATCGATAATCATCACCTTATGATGAAAAATACGGTGGGCTTTATTGCCTCGCACTGAGACGCCTCCTTTCAGCAATACCGGGATCACATCAAAGTTATTTGCTGCAGTTGGCCCATCCTGAATCACCTGCACTTCCACACCGCGTTTGGCTGCCCTAGCAAGCGCTTCTGCAATCTCTAGATAAGTAAAGCTATAGGTCATCACCTGAACGCTTTTCTTGGCGCCATCTAAATAACGAATTAATCCACGCGCCGCTCCCGTCGGAGGAGTAAAAAAGACTGCCAATACCTCTGCAGTCATGGGCGCATCCCCCTTTGCTAGCTCTCGAGTATTTTTAGCTGGCTCTGGATTCGCCCAAACCGTTTGGGCTAGGAAAAGCGTACTGAGAAGAAAGAGAATGTATTTTTTCATGAACTTGGCTGCTCAAAAATTCCGTTGTGCAAACGATTTGGAATTCAGCAAAAATGCTTGTTTATGACGATTGCGATTAACAAACTTATATGAATATTCTCACAATTAGAAAAATTTGCATATTTTCATTTCTGACATTGATTTTTCATGCGCACGCTCAGCCTGTGAAATCAACCATCCCGAGTCTTGAGGTCCATGGCATTCTTTGGGATCAGCATGAGATGACGATTGGCGAAGTCAAACGCTATGCCGCTGCAACCGGATTTCAAAGCGCAGCTGAGAAAGCCGGTGGTGGCACTTCATATGAATTGGGCTTTGTGAAAAAACCTGGCTGGACTTGGCGTACGCCTTATGGAGTAGTAGCTGGAGATAATGAACCCGCTGTTCACCTCAACGCCTTTGAGGCCCAAGCGATCTGCGAGTTTTTTGGCAAACGCTTACCCACCGATAGAGAATGGGTTGAGGCTGCCTTCTTAGAGCAACGTAAAGCCCCGCCGGCAGGTTTTCAGCGGGGGCAACGTTACCCCTACCCAAATGGCAGCACCCCGAAGGGCTCCCATTGCTTAAGTTCAGCCTGTGGAAACTATAAAGGCTTGGCCCCGGCAGGAAGTTTGCTCCGTGGCGACGGTCATGTGGCCGCTGGCACTACCCAAGCAGGCGTCAATGGGCTCTTTGATATGGGTGGGAATGTATGGGAATGGACGTCAACTAAAGTTAACAATGAGCGCATTACCCGCGGGGCATCGTGGTGGTACGGACCAGAACAACAAATGGAGGGGAATGTGGCAACCAAGCCTGAGAACACAGTGGTGGTCTACATTGGATTTCGCTGCGTCCGAAATCCATAATTGGTGCCCGAGGCCGGAATCGAACCGGCACGCCCTTTTTATGAGCGGCAGATTTTAAATCTGCTGTGTCTACCGATTTCACCACTCGGGCAAACGCAATCCAACATTGTAATAAAAACTTTACGCATGGTGATGCGTTGCAACAATGATTGGCATATTGAATCGTATCACGAGCGGGGAACTGGCCCTCACCGCACAGCCTTTAAAAATAACCATGAAGCCATGCAAACAAAGGGTTTACCCCATATATGATTCTTACCAATAATCCTACAATTTCTTTCTGCTTTACATGCAGTATTTAATTGATATTAACCAGGAGATATGAATGTCCGAAACCAAAAAACAAGCACCACGCCGTAAATTTTTAAAAGGTGCAGCAGTCGGTAGTGCTGGAGCAGCAGCCCTTAGCTTCCCAATGATCTCTCAAGGTCAGGGAGCAACCCAAACCTTCCGCTTCCAATCCACTTGGCCTGCGAAAGATATTTTCCACGAGTATGCACTCGACTTCGCTAAGAAAGTAAATGACATGACTGGTGGCGAACTCAAGATTGAGGTTCTGCCTGCTGGTGCTGTTGTTCCTGCATTCGGTCTTCTCGATGCAGTATCAAAGGGTACATTAGATGGTGGTCACGGTGTGGTTGCTTATCACTATGGTAAGAACTCTGCACTAGCCCTATGGGGATCAGGACCCTCCTTTGGTATGGATGCGAACATGCTGCTTGCATGGCACAAATACGGCGGCGGCCAACAGTTCCTCGAGGAGCTCTATAAGACCGTTGGAGCCAACGTGAAGTCTTATGTGTATGGCCCAATGCCTTCTCAGCCACTCGGTTGGTTCAAAAAGCCAATCACCAAAGCGGAAGACCTGAAGGGCCTCAAGTACCGTACTGTAGGTATTGCAATTGACATGTTCACAGCGATGGGTGCTTCAGTGAACGCCTTACCTGGCGGCGAGATTATTCCTGCAATGGATCGTGGCCTCTTGGATGCTGCTGAGTTCAACAATGCCTCCTCTGACCGTCAATTAGGTTTCCCAGACGTTTCGAAGATCTGCATGTTGCAAAGCTACCATCAGAATGCCGAGCAATTTGAGATTCTCTTTAACGGTACCAAGTACAACGCCCTTCCAGCAAAACTTCGTGCCGTCCTCGACTATGCGGTAGATGCTGCATCTGCAGATATGTCATGGAAGGCTGTGGATCGCTACTCATCCGCTTACGAGGAAATGCAAACCAAGCAAGGTGTTAAGTTCTACAAGACCCCTGACTCGGTATTGCGTACCCAGTTAAAGGTATTTGATGATGTGGTTGCCAAGAAATCCGCTGAGAATCCACTCTTTAAGAAGATTGTCGACTCACAGCGCGCCTTTGCAAAACGCTCCGTTAAGTGGGATCTCGATACCACAACCGGTCGTCGCATGGCGTATGACCACTACTTTGGCCAGCCAGCAGCTCCTGCTAAAAAGGCCTAAGTCAGCATCAACTTAGCCGGTTTTTGTTAGAATACCGGTTTGCAGTAACCCAATGGGATGGTTAGCAAATAACCATCCCATTTCTTATATCTAAACAGTAGGTGTAGCCATGCAAAACCTTTTTTTAACCGTTGATAAAATTTCAACATTTATCGGCCATTGCTTCGCTTGGTTAGTCTTGACCTTGACCGCTCTGATTGGCTTTGAGGTATTTTCCCGATATGTACTAAATAGCCCCAACCCTTGGGCTTTTGATGCGCAAATCATGATGTACGGCACCATGTTCATGATGGCAGGTGCGTATACCTTAGCGAAGAATGGTCATGTTCGCGGCGATATCTTGTATGGCTTTTTAAAACCTCGCACCCAAGCGATTTTTGATCTCATTCTGTATATTGTGTTCTTCATTCCTGGCGTAATTGCTCTTGCCTACGCTGGTTATGGTTACGCTGCCGACTCGTGGCGAATTTTGGAACACTCATCCATTACTGCAGATGGCCCTCCCATCTACCCTTTT